>JBILTI010000012.1:0-11445 GCA_044371595.1 Bacteriovoracaceae bacterium | reverse complement strand
TCGAATCCTTCGTGCGGCACTCGCCGGACCGCGAGCCGGTGACGATCACGCCGAAGGCCACGACTTTCTCGAAGTTCGACCTCGAGGGCCACGAGGCCGACCTCCTCGTTGTCTCCGTCCACGGCATTAACTTCGAAACCAACAACGCCTTCCGGCGGCAGATGGATCAGATCGAGCGTGAGCTCCGGAAGCACCGGGGTCCGATCTTCCTCGCCGGCGACTTCAACACCTGGAACCGCGAGCGCACCGATCATCTCCTCACCGTCGCCCAGCGGCTGGGCCTCGCCGAGGCGCCGTACGTCAACGGCGATGACCGGATGTCATTCAACGGCTGGCCCCTCGATCACGTCTTCATCCGGGGCCTCGCGGTCCGCTCCGCCACCGTCGATGGCGCCGCCCTCGGCTCCGACCACAAGCCGATCTTCGTGGAGTTCGAGGTTCCGCAGCGGATCCACCCTCGCCGATAGTGCGCGGTTCGCTCCTCGTCGCCCTTGGCCGCGAGCTCCTACAGCTCGAGACGTGGCCCTTCGAGTACCCGCTCGCGCCTCGGACGCACGTCTTCGCCGAGGCCGCCGATTGCGAGATCTACGCGTTCATCCCCGGGGTCGCGCTCCAGAGCGGCCTTCGCTTTCAGCTGACGGAGACGCTGCAGGTCGACGGGAACGTTGGCCGCGGGGTCACCGGCGATCCACTGCTCCCGCTCTGGCGTAGCCTGGGACTAACGGCGGTCATCGACGGAAAGTAGAAGCCGGACGGCGGTTAGCGGTAGCTCTGCCCCGTCACGAAGATGCCGGCCGGGAGGACGCGTTCGTCGTTCTGGTGCCGGACTCCGAGTTCCCCCGCCTCGACGGTCCGCCAGCGCCGGTCGGCGATGAGGTTCCGGAGCGCCTCGGCCTGGACGCCGTGGGTGTGGCTCGTGAGGAAGAGGAAGCTGTTGTCCCGGTGGAGGACGTTCAGGAAGCCCTCGACGAGGAGGTGGATGTGCTTTTCGAAGTCCCAGACTTCCTTCTTCACCCCGTGGCCCCAGCTCGGCGGGTCCGCGAGGATCCCGTCGTAGGTAAAGGTCTTCTTGAAGCTGTGGCGGATGAATTCCTGGGCGTCGCCCTGGACCCAGCGCACGCTCGCCTCCGGGACCTTCGAAAGCGCCTGCGATTCCTTGCCCCAGTCGAGGACGCCCTTCGAGCTGTCGACATGGTAGACCTCCGCGCCGGCCGCGGCCATGACGATCGAGGCGCAGCCGGTGTAGCCGAAGAGGTTAACGACCTTGGGGGCGCGGCCCAGCTTCTCCTTCAGGACCTTCACTTCCCGGTAGAGCCACTCCCAAACCGGGATCTGCTCGAAGAAGACGCCGCAGTGGCCGAACGAGGTAAACTTCAACCGGAAGAGGAGGGTCCGGCCGTCGATCTCGAAGGGGAACGTGAGGTTCGGCGACGGTTCCTTCTTGTGCTCCCACTTCCCGCCGCCGTCCTTGGTGCGGATCACGTTCGACGTGGCGAGGTTCCAGTCGGCGTCTCTCAGGGACGGCTTCCAGATGGCCTGGGGGCTCGCGCGGTTGACCCGAAGACCCGATATGACCTCAAGCTTGCGGCCCGTGCCGGAGTCGAGGAGCTGGTAGTGCGAGAGGTTCTGAGTAATCATTGGATGCTGAAGGTGACCTGGAGATTCGTTGAGTATTGTTGCGTTCCCGGATCGATCGGGGCAGGGGGGGCCGTGGCGGCCTCGGCCATGGCCTTCATCTGCACGTTCTCGTAGACGGGTTTGATCAGGTTCGGAACTTCGTTCAAGTAAACCACATCCCCGATTCTAAAGCCAAGCTTTTTCGCCAGCTGGTTCGCCTTGCCCCGGGCGTCTTCCGCGGCCACGTCGAGGCAGCGGAGATACTCCTCACGGGACTTCTCGAGCGACAGGAACGTCTGGAGATCGCCGACGTTGGTGACGCCGACGGCGCTCGCCTTCTGCATCGCTTCGCCGAGCCGGCCGATCTCGCTGGTGACGATCTCGAGCGCGAGTGTCGCCCGGTAACCCTTGCTCACGAGCTTGTCCTTCTCCCACTCGCGGACCGGATAGACGGCGTAGGCGGTGCTCTTGAGCTCGAGGTCCGCGAGCTTCAGCTTCGCGATCTCCTCCCGGAGCTCAGTGATCTGCTTGTTCGTCCTGGCGACGGCGTCCTTTTGATCCTTCGTCTGGTGTTCGGCGGAAAAGGTGACGCGGCCCCGGTCCGGGATCACCCGGAGGTCGCAGTTCCCCTGGACCGTAATCTGCGGGACCGGTGGGGCGCCGGTGGTCTGCGCTACCGCGGCGGCTGCGGTGAAGAAAAGGAGCAGGGCGAGTTTCATCGGATTCCTCTTTCGGCCAGGTCGGTCGGGGTGACGGGGGCGGTCTTGTTGTCGAGCTCGACGAGGTAAAGGAGTCCCTTGATCCGCGGTTCGTTCTCGAACGTCGGGGCGAGCGCGAGCGCGCGCAGCACGACGTCGAGGAGGTTCTGCTGGTCCCGGTAGGTCACCGCGCCGTAGGTGTTTTCCAGCTGGGCGACGCAGCCGAGGGTCTGGAGGAACGGAAAGAACGGCGTCGCGGGATCGCTGTTGAGCTTGCCGGTTCCGTGGATCCGGAGGAGGTTTCGGCCCACGTCCCGGGCGATCACGGCCGGTCTCCACCAGCCCTCGCTTCGGGATGACGGCGGGAGCACGGCCTTCAGCAGTCCCTCGTCCGCCGACGCCGGAACGAAGTTCAGGATCACCCGCCGGAAGCGGCCAAAGGTCTCCGGCTGGTCCGCCGCGGGCATCACCGAGTCCATGGTCAGGACGCCGGCGGGCGTGTCGCCGTTTCGCTGGTGGCTCGGGAAGCCGTGCTTCGAGGAGCCGAGCGCCGGCTGCGTCCAGAGCGTCCCGTCCGGGTTCCGGACCGCTTCTCCAGCCGCGTTTCGGAGGGCGAAGAGGCACGGATAGCGCCGGTCTTCCCGGCAGAACATGTAGAGGCGGACGGCGCGGGCGTAGGCCCCGTCCCGCCAGTTCTCGGGCGCGGGCGCGTTCCAGAAGAGGTCGGTCACGAGCGTGGGGGAGAGGGCCTTCGGCCGTTTGGTGACGGCGGCGAACGCCGTACCGTGGGCGCGGGCGAGGTCGACGAGGTCACCGTGGCCCGCGCGGCGGAGGAGCTCCTCGTCTCCGGCCACGAGGTAGACCATCCGGGCCTCGGGTTCGGGAGACCGGAGAAGGCCCGCGACCTCCGCGGCGAGGACGGGGTCGAGGTTCGACGCCCCGCCGGCACGCAGGCGGAGGAGGCCGATCCGGAGCCGCTCGAAGAGCGTATAGTAGAAGGTCGCGTCGTCGTCGACGGAGCGGAGGGCCTCCTGGTACCCCTCCTCGACGAGGTCCCAGACCGCATCGACGTGGAGCTTCTGGGCGGCCGGCACGAGGGCCCCGCCGGGGACTGCGGCGTCGTCAAGGGCCTGCGATCGGTACTCGTGGTAGAGGGCCTCCTCGAGGAAGGTCTCGTTCCGGGCGGCGGAGACCGCGGGTATGAGGAAAGCCAGGACGAGCGGGAGCAAGTGGTGCATGTGTAATCCTTTATCACGATGCCGAGATTCAAAGCGTAACAGGCCTGGGCCGTGGTCGACAAGAGGCTGTTAGAAAAAGACAGCGGGTGCGGGCCGCCATTCAAGGCGTTAGCGCTGCCCGCTGGCGCATAGATTTTTGCGATCAGTTTGCGCGATTTTTCTGATTTCCGCCGAGGGGCGGAGGGCGATAAAATCAAAGTAGCCGAATATGTGACCGGGAGAGTGGGCTTTTCCTCGACGCGCGTCATCCTTCCCCTTGACGTGCGTAGATTAAGTATTATCTTTTAGCTACGGATAAGGATTTCTACATAACCGGAGAACGTATGTTTAAGCGTATTTTTTTATTTGTTTTAACGAACATCCTCGTGATGGTGTCCGTCTCCCTCGTCCTGGGCGTCCTGGGCGTCGGAAACTACCTCACGGCGGCGGGGATTAACTACAGCGCGCTGATGATCTTCTGCCTCGTCTGGGGCTTCGTCGGCTCCGGCATCTCGCTCCTCCTCTCGAAGTTCATGGCGAAGACCATGATGGGCGTCGAGATCGTCGACGACCGCGGCCAGTACGGTGAGCTCGTGCGGAAGGTCCACGCTATGGCCCGCCAGGCGGGGATCTCGAAGATGCCCGAGGTCGGCGTCTACCACTCGCCGGAGGTCAACGCCTTCGCGACGGGCCCTTCCAAGAACAACGCTCTGGTGGCCGTGTCCACGGGCCTCCTGCAGCAGATGAACACCGACGAGGTCGAGGGCGTCCTGGCCCACGAGGTCGCCCACGTCGCCAACGGGGACATGGTCACCATGGCGCTCGTCCAGGGGGTCGTGAACGCCTTCGTGATGTTTTTCGCCCGGATCGCGGCCTTCGCGCTCCAGAACTTCCTCTCGGGCGACCGGGACGACGACCGGCCCGCGAACACCGGCTGGGCCTACCACCTCTCGGTGATGGTCTTCGAGATCGTCTTCTCGTTCCTCGGCATGTTCGTCGTCGCCTACTTCTCCCGGATCCGCGAGTTCCGGGCGGACAAAGGTGGAGCACAGTACGCGGGTAAGTACAAGATGATCGCGGCCCTGAAGCGTCTCCAGCAGAAGCTCGACTTCGTCGACGACAGCCAGGACGCGGTGAAGACCATGAAGATCTCCTCGAAGAAGGGGCTCATGAACTTCCTCTCGACGCACCCGAGCCTCGAAGATCGTATTGCGGCCCTCGAAAGATCCTACTAAGATGGAAGGACGCCTCCTGAACTGAGCCCTCTTTTTTGGGGTTTCAAGGATACCGTACGACTGCTCAGGGAAGAACTCCATAAGATCCACCGCAACCGGAACCGCGTCGGCGAGCTCTGGTTCGATGCCTAGCGCCGGAACGAAACCAAGGCCCGGGGGCTCAACCTCGTCGCCCTCGCGGTCATCGGCTCGGCCTGGGCCTCCACTTTTTCGACGTGGTCGGGCACTACGGCGCTCATTCCGGGAAGGCGGCCTACACGCTCCTGATCCTCGCGGCCTTCGTCGCCGCCGCGTCGAACACGCTGGCCGCCTCGCGGAGCTCCTACCTGGTGTTCGCCGTCTCGACCTCGGCCTGGCTCCTTGGAACCTACGTCTGAGACGACGTCGGCGGAAACAGCTTCAACATCATCATCGTTCTCCTCTTTTTCCTGTTCAGCTATACGAGCTTCTCCGCCTCCTACCGCCAGCTCTGCGACCTCCTCCGGTCGCAGCTCAGTATGCTCCCCGAAAAGGAGCGCCTGAAGAAGATCATCAACACGGTCTCGGGCTTCGTGGCCCTCATCGATCCGGCGCGGACGGTCTACCTCGTGAACTAGACGACGCTCCACCTTTACCCGGACATCGTCGGGCGCACGCTCGGGACGATCGACCCGAACTTGGAATGGGAGCGGTTCGTCATCGACTTCCTGGCCTCGGGACGGCGGAGCGACATGGTCGAGCACTCCACCGGCGCCGGGGGCCAGCGCGTCCATGCCCTCGTCAACGTCCAGCGCCTCGAGGACGGGGGCCGCAATCGTCTCCCTCGGGCAAGTCGCCGTCGGGATCGCGCACGAGGTGAACAACCCGCTCACGATCATCCTCGGGTCGGCGAACATCATCCAGAAGCTCGTGGACCAGGACCCGATCCCGCGCGACGAGGTCAGGATGCTGACGGACAAGATGATCGCGAACATCGGCCGCATCTTCCGGACGATCCGGAGCCTCAAGTCCCTCTCGTAGAAGGCCGACGACGGTCCGCTTGTCCCAGTGGGACTACGGTACGTGCTCGACATCTGCCTCGACATGTGTCAGCAGAAGTTTAGAAACCACGCCATCGAGTTCCGGAGCGCGCGCTTCGAAGACGCCCAGCTCCTGTGCCGCGAGGCCCAGCTCTCGTAGGTGCTGCTGAACCTCCTCACGAACGCCATCGACGCCGTGAAGGGAACGAGCGTCCGCTGGATCGCGGTCGAGACGCGGATCTCCGAAGACTACGTCGACGTGCTCGTCTCCGACAGCGGGCCCGGGATCCCGGCGGCGCTCCGGGAGAAGATCATGGAGCCGTTCTTTACCATCAAGGACGTGAACCAGGGGACGGGCCTGGGCCTTTCGATCTCCCGGAAGATCGCCCACGACCATGGCGGCGAACTCGTCCTCGAGCCCGCGGCGCCCCACACGACCTTCCGGGTCCGGCTCTTCCGTGGGGCCTAGAAGAACGCCCCACCGGGGACACAGCGGCGCTGCTCCTCCACCAGCCGCGCGACGAGCTCCCGCACCGTCGGAAGGTCCCGCACGAGGGCCGCGACCTGGCCGATCTCGAGCTCGCCCTCGTCGAGGTCCCCCTCGAGCATTCCGCGCCGGGCGCGGCCGTGGCCCAGGAGGGCCTCGAGCTCTTCCCGGGAGGCGCCGCGGTCTTCGAGGTGGCGAACTTCTTCGAAAAATCTATTCTTGAGGAGCCGGACCGGAACGGACTTCTTCATCGAGAGCATCGTGCTCCCCGGGCCCGCGGCCAGTACCGCCGCCTTAAAGTTCTCGTGCGCGCTGGACTCGGCCGTGGCGACGAACCGGGTCCCGAGCTGCGCCCCCTGGGCGCCGAGGCACATGACCGCCGCGATCCCCCGGCCATCGGCGATCCCGCCGGCCGCGATGACCGGGATTTTCACCGCGTCCACCACCTGGGGGATAAGGGCGAGGGTGGTGATTTCGTCGCGGCCGTTGTGGCCCCCGGCCTCGAAGCCCTCGGCCACGACGGCGTCGCACCCCGCGGCCTCGCTCTTCCACGCGAACTCCGGCGTGGCGACGACGTGGATGACCGTCGCGCCCTGGTCCTTGAGCCACGGCGTGTAGGTCTTCGGGGAGCCGGCGGAGGTGATGAAGATCCGGATCCCCAGGCGAAGAGCGACCTCGAGCTGCTCGCGCGTTCGTTCGTAGAGCAGGGGAACGTTTACGGCCAGGCGCTCGGGGTTGGCGGTG
Source organism: Bacteriovoracaceae bacterium (assembly GCA_044371595.1). Classification (GTDB taxonomy): domain Bacteria; phylum Bdellovibrionota; class Bacteriovoracia; order Bacteriovoracales; family Bacteriovoracaceae; genus Peredibacter. The sequence goes on along the minus strand of JBILTI010000012.1, from coordinate 4,449 downwards.
AGGCTTCGGGCCTTCTGTATGTGGTGCTCGAGGAGCTCCGGCTTCATTGAGCCGGCGCCGATAACGCCGAGGATTCCGGCCTCGGCCGAGGCCGCGGCGAGCTTCCCGCCGGAGACCCAGACCATGCCGGCCTGGACGATCGGATACTTGACGGGGAGGAGCGCGGTGATGTTCTTCATTCCTCAATTGTGGAGGAAGTGCCTTGAAGCCGCAAGTCGGAGAGTGGCGGAACCGGGGCGCGGTCGAGCTGGAGGAGGATCTCCTGGTCGGTGGGCCGGTTCAGCACCGCGCGCGTGCTCGAGCGCTTCGGGCCAAAGGGGACGCCCTGCTGGACGCCCCAGCCGGCGGCGTGGAGGGCCTTCCGGATCGAGGTGCTGGCCGAATAGGTGGAGAGAATCACCGACGGATGCGACGCCCCCCGGAGGAGCGCGAACCATTCGAGCGTCCAGAGCCGCGGGTTCCGGCGGGGAGAGAAGGCGTCCTGGTAAACGGCGTGATACTCCCGCGGCGTCCGCCGGAGCTCCTCCGGAAGCGTCTCCCGGGCGTCGCCGCAGAGGACATCGATCTCGACGTTCCCCGCCGTTCCCCGCAGCCGGTTCCTGTCCCACCGGAGCGCCAGCTCCGGATACTCTTCCCGGAACCACTCGAGGAGGTTCCGGTCGATTTCGAGGGACACGAAGTGCAGGGGCCTCGCGCGCGGGAAGGCCTCGAGGGTCGTGAGGAGCCCCACGCCGAGGCCGAAGCCGACCTCGAGGATCCGGAACGGATCGTGGTCGCCGGCGCGGTCGACGATCCGGCAGCCGTCGACGTAATGGAGGAGCGTCTCCGCGCGCGCGCCGGTGGGGGAGTGGCACGCTTCCTGGAAGGCCTCGGAGTAGAGAGTTAGGCTGCCGTCGCCGGTTTCGACGGGCCGGTGGCCGGGGGGGATTCGCTTGAACTGAGACATGGCCCCATCATACTCACCCGCCGGAGGTCTGGCACTATCTCGTGGCACTTGTCCAAGGGGCAATCCGTTGAATTCCCGAGGGCCCTTCGGTTCCGCCGACTTCTCCGTACAATAACTAAGGATTGTGGAGAAGCTGACGAAAAGTATTTGGGATAAAAGGTTGTTTATGAAGTTTAAACTCACTCTCCTTCTGGCCCTCACGTTCGCCGCGCCGCCGGGTTCCGCGGAGCGCGACGCGCAGAGCACTGGGATCCTGCCCACGGCCCCCGGCCAGGGATTCCGGTCGCCGTCGACCGGAGCTTCGGTGATGTCGCTTTTCCCGGACCTCCCCGAGGGCCCTCCGGTCGACGGAAGCGACTGCATTCCCGCCGAGATCAGAAACGCGCTGGCCGCCCACACGAACATCCTCGGCTGCTTCGAACAGCGGCCGGCCGAGTATCAGACGCTCCCGGACCAGGACCGGATCGCCGTCGACAACCGGGTCTGCGGCTGCCTCCAGGACCCGCGACGGGCGCCGGATCCGGTCATCCAGCTGATGCGCGTCCCACCAGAAAGGCTCGCCCCGCTCCGGGAAGGGAGCGACATCGCCGAACATAACTTCCAGAGGCTCCGCCGCCGGCTCGAGAACATGCGAAACGGCCTCGTCTTCCAGGCGCAGGTCATTTCCCCCAATCCCCAGTACCATGGCTTCTTCCGGAACTCCCCGCTGGACACCGCCCGACAGGAGATCTTTCGGTCGAACGAAGGCCAGCTCCAGAACCTGATCACACAGACGGCGCTAGGCCGGAGGACCGCCACCTCCGCGCCGGCCGCGGGCCGCCTCGTTTCCCGCTTCGCCGAACAGCTCGGCCCCAGCACCCACGAACCCTCGATCCCCGCCCCGCGCCCCAACCAGTGCGTGATGCCGGCCGAGTTCGTAAGCTACCGTCAGATGCCCCGCGACCGGCACGTCTTCGCGGAGCTGGCCCGCGGGAACTTCGATCACCGGGAGTGGGATCACCGGCGCCTCCGCGAAGAGTACGACGAGCTGATGGCCAGGCCCGTCGAGAAGCGGATGCGGAGCCGCGATCGGATCGAGAAGCTCAAGGGGAAGCTCCGGTTCCTCGCCCGGAACCCGCACATCCGGAACATCCTGGCCGCGGACGTCGAACACGTCGACGAGCTCCTCACGGCCACCGGGACCACGCCGGAGGTCCGGAACCAGACCCTCGCCGTGTTCCGGGATACGGAGAAACTGGGCCAGATGAAGCTCCAGCTGTTCAACACTTTGCGATCTCTGACCGAGGGCTGCGCGGACCCGTCTTCGTGCTTCCGCGGGGAGCGGCTCGCCCGCTACAACCGGCAGCTCCGGGAGTTCTTCATGAACCCGGACGCGGGCCTCGTCGCGAAGGTCGAAAACGACAAGGAAATGTTCCTCCAGCTCAACAACTTCGCCACCCGCGCGACGACGCGGCAGGAGAGCAACGAGCTCACGCACCGGGGGCTCCTCGCGGGCTTCGTCCGTGAGACCGGGCTCCGCGATCCGGCGAGCTGCTCGGCCGGCGTCCCGAATGCCGTCGAATGCCTCCAGGTCTACTCGGTCTACTGCCGGCACCTGAGCGCCCGGCTCCCGCTCCTCCGGGCGAACTTCATCACGGATCCGGTCCTCGTGAATGACCTCGACGCCGACGAACCGAACGAGTTCAACCTCGACATCAATACGAACGTCGAATTCCAGCGCTTCAACGAAGAGGTCTGTAACACGCCCCGGCGGCGGTCGGCGTCCCTCACCGAGCGGCCCCTCACCTTTAACCAGTACCGCGAGGAGCGCTGCCGGAATTCGAGCGACAAGATCTGTCGCCAGGGCCCGCACATGATTTCCCTCCTGCGCGAGCAGTTCCTGCGTGAGTTCCCTCACCAGGCGCTGGTGCGGACCGGTGCCGTCCCCGTCGACACCGAGACGCTCTCCCAGATCAACCGGGATAACTACCACGCCCTCGGTGATCCGGCGCAGTCGGCGAAGAGCGGTTCCTCCGCCGGGTCCGTTGGTTCCGGTTACCGGATCGACCAGAAGGCCTGGGGCCGGATGGCCGAGGCCAGCGCGGCCCAGGGGCCTACCGGTTCGATCAGCGGCGATCCCATTGTGAAGCCCGAAATCACCGGCCCCGGCGCGGCCGCCACCCGGATTCCGGACACCGGTAGCGGCGCCGTCGCGCCACTCGCGTCGGACGGCGTGCTTCCGGGCCTTTCGAATCTTCTGCCTCCGCCCGTAACCACCGCCGGCGTTCCCCACCCGACCGACCCCGCGCGGATCGAGGACATGTCGCCGGACCGTCGCCGCGAGCTCCTTCAGGACTGGCAGCGCGAATACGACGATTTCCGGAGCCAGAACCAGAACTCGACGGACCCGCAGGTTTCGGCCCGGGAGCAGCAGATGAGCTCGGAGATCGCCTCTCTCCGCGCGCTCGTCGCCCAGCAACAGGAACTCACTCGGGAGCAGGGCCGGCTCTTAAACGAAGCGATCGCCAATCGCCGTCGGTCGACGGCGGCGACCCCCGCCGCTCCGGGCGAGGAGGGCGCGGAGGATCCCGTTCGGCGATCCGCGCCGGCGGTCGTCGCGCGCGCAGCCGAGCCGCTTCCGGAACCGGAACCCGAGGTCGCCCGCGCTCCCGCGAGCGTGCGCGATCCGCAGGTCCGGGCCGCGGCCGTGACCCCATCGTCGGGGCCCAGGCGAACCCGCGCCGTCGTCTCGGGCGACGCTTCGCCGGACTCGGTGGCCCGGGAAGAGGCGAAGCTCGTTAACTTCCGCCGGAACACGGACGGAACGATCACGGTCGAATCGGCCGGTGCCTCGGGCGCCGCCGCCGGCAACGCCATCACCGTCCCGGTTTCCGACGAACAGTACCGGATGCTCCAGGCGAACCCGCAGGGGCTAAACCTGGGCCAGCTCGAGCGGAACATTCCGCGGGAGCACCTTGACCGTCTCGGCCGCCAGGGGGAGATCGTGATCCTCCTCCGGAACGGAGCGAATCCGCCGTTCGAGGTCCTGGTCGAGCGCCGGGACAACCGGCTGGTCTACCGAGTCCGGGATCCGAGCGGTCGCGCCGAGGCCCCGGTCAGACGCGTTCACACGCTCCAGTCGCTGGAGCTCGAACTTCAGACCCGGCGCTAACGGCGCACACATTGTCCGCTACCCACCGGGGGTCATCCACCGTGAGGTCGTGGCCAGCGGTCGGATGCTCCTTCAGCGGAAGGCCCCACCGGCGTGCTATCGCCCGCGAGCACTCGACGTTCACCATCCGATCCGTCGTCGACGCCAGGAGCGTGACCGGCACCGGAGGAACGAAGTTTCCGATCCGGAAGTTCGCGGCGGCGAAGAGCTGGCGAAGGGTATTGTCGAGGTTCACGGGCCGCTCGCGCTGGATGACCTCCCAGCGGGCGAGTGTCTCGTCGAAGGCGTCGGCGTGGTTCGAGACGAGCCGGAGGATCCGCGCCTCTTTCTCCCGGCCCTTCAGGATCGGGAC
>JBILTI010000345.1:0-3281 GCA_044371595.1 Bacteriovoracaceae bacterium | reverse complement strand
CGGCCTCGGAAACATCGCCGCGGCGCGAGCGCGGAAGACGGCGGCGGAGAAGCAGGTGCTCCTTCGCCGGCAGACCTACGGCTTCGAAGTGGCCGCTCTCCGGCGCGCGCTCAAGCTCCGGCTCGAGCAGGTCGCCCAGACGAAGATCGAGTTCGCGAAGGCCCGGGAACTTGTGGACGCCGAGATCCTGAAGTTTCAGACCGGCGGCGGAAACCTCTTCCTCGTGAACCTCCGCGAACAGGCGCAGGCGAATGCCGAGGCCTCGTTTCACGAAGCCCGGCTGATGTTCATGAACACGCTCCTCGACTACCGGACCCTCGTTCGGACGGAGTGAGGGGCTACTTGATCTGGTACGAAATCCACGCCCCGAGCCAGACGGACTTGTTCGTGAGGCCCGCCGGATCGTCCGGAAAGAAGCCCACGAACGGGAAGACGTTTAACGACTTCGTTACGTCGTGGTTCACGCCGAAGAAGACGTTCTGATAGATATCCCGGAACTTCGGCTTCTTCTTTTTCTCGAGCGTCTCCCAGCGGCGGGTGTTCTCGACCATGCTCTCGAAGTAGAGCTGGAAGCGGCTCGTGTCGTTGATCGTGTACTGGACGAACGGCGCCGTGTAGAAACGAAACCGCGCGTAGGAATACCGGTCGTCAAAGATCCATTGCCGGAGCTGACCGAAGATACCGACCTGCCAGGTTTTGTTAAAGTCGTATGTCGGAAGGTAGGCGAGTTCATATTGATAGGAGGTCGAGCCGAAACCCCCGTTGGTCGAGTTCCGGGAAGCTCGACTCGTCGGAAGCCTCACCCCGGGACGGATCCAGAGGTTGAACTTCTTATCATCGGAGGCGAGAACCACGCCCTGGAAGCCGACGAGGAAGTCCTCGACCTGGACGGTCGTTTGATCCGGGTTCCGGTTTTCCGGCACGGCCTGCTTAGCGCGGACCGGATAGAAGCTGAACCGCGGATTAAAGACGAAGTTCATCTTCGCGCCGAAGTTGTAGTTGAAGCTCACTTGGTTCCAGAAACTCGTCGCTACGCCGTCGCGGTTCCCGGGAAAGATCTGCGAGGCCGGTGCGATCGCGCCGTACTCGTAGTTTCCTCTCTCGATGTCGTAGAGGGTCGGCGACGTGAAGATGGAGAAGAGCCCGATCCGCAGCCGCTCGTGGAACTTCTGAAAGCTCGTTTTCTTCCGGTCGGCCTCGGCGTCCTTCGGGTTCGGCATGGTTGACATCTGCGCGAAGGCAACCGGGACGGCGAAGGTCAGGAGGGAGACGAGGAGGAGCGTTCTTTTCATTGTTCGATTGCCTTTCGTAGAATCTTCGTTTTAATCAATGATTACGATTCTAAGCAATTCTGTCCAGAACTCAAAGAATAATCATTAGTTCGCACGTACTTTACCAAATGACAACCGCATATTTTCGTGGTGCAATAGTGGCACCAAAAGGCTACAGAATGAAATCAGAAAAACATCAAATCCTTACTTCCTTCTTCCAATCTTTAGAGAAGCTGCAGTCCGACGACATGATGGCGATGGTCGAGAAGCACCTCTCCGACGAAGACGTCGAAATCTTCGTTCAACACATCGAAACGTTCTACGGGATCACCGACGACGAAGAGCTCGGGATGCTCGCGCAGCTCATAGTGACCGGTTACCTCGCGGCGAAACACGAAGAAAGCCTAAAAGCTCCCCAACATTAACCGTCTGCCGGATTCAGGTCGAACTGGATCTGGATCCAGAACCGCCGCACGGCCGCGAGCTCGTGGAGGTAGTACCAGGTCTCCTCGAGCCGCGTGAGGTCGTAGGTTCGCCGCGCGAGGATCTTGAAGAGATCCTTGAAGGTCTGCGTGATGACGCCGAACTCGAAGACGTCCTTGAGCTCTTCGAGGATAAACTCCTCGCAGTCCGTGAACTGGACGCGGTTGACCTCGTTCTGGATGTTCATCTCGATCCCGGCCTCGTTGACGAGCTCGGCGAAGCGCTGGAAGTTCCGGAGCGCGAGCTCCCGGTCGCCGATCGGGCCGAGCTTGATCGTCTGGTCGTCCGCGGTCACCGACATCGTGAACGAAATCTGGAAGCTCCCGTCCTTCTTGGTGAGCCACCAGCTGAAGCCGGGGTCCGAAAGGTTACACAGGAGCTCCTCGAAGACCGGGAACCGACGGTTATGGAGCTGGTCGTGGATGATCTCCGCATCGCTCGGGTTCTCGACGAGGAAGAACTTGAGCCGCCGGTCCACCTGCTCCGGCCCCCCCTCGAGGAGGCGCAGGCTGGGGTAATCTTCCGGGGCGACGAGGATCCGTTCGAAGTCGCTCCGGATATTCTGCGACACCAGCGTCCGGAGGACGAAGATCGAGGCCGTCCGTTGGATGTGGTAGATGACGCCGGGGGCGGCCGGGTAGACCGCGTCGGCCTCCGGGGCGCTCGGACGCTCCGACGCGACCTTGGCGTCGGGGTCGAAGTGCTCGTAGTAGTGGCGGTAGGTTTCCTCTACCAGGTGCTCGATCTCATCCATGAGTAGTTCCTTATAGTACGTACATCAGCATCTGGATCAAGATGATCACGATCATCGGGGTCGGATCCAACGGCAGATCCCGGGGCAGGAGCTCGCGGATGGGCCTCTGGGGTGCGTCCGCGATCTTGTGCACGAGCTCCGCCCACTTCTGTCCGCGAAACTGCGGAAAATAGCTCAGGAGCACGTCGACGATGATGACATAGATGAGGAGCTGCAAGAGCGCGTGGATCATAGAATTATTTTGATTGTATTAAAAAGAATTGAAAAGGGAAAAAGCGCGGGGCCCACCCGGGCCCCGCGGACCGGCTAGAACTTGTAGTTCGCGACGAGGGCCGCGACGGCGAAGAGCGCGAGGGCCACGCCGTAGGCCAGCCTCCCGTATGCCGGGAAGCGCCGGGCGACGACGGCGCCGCCGACGCCGACGAGGAACCAGATGGCGAACTTGAGCTTGATCCAGAGGGGCCACGGGGTTGCGTGCCCGATCCCGATCCGCGCCATGAGGCCCATGCCCGCCACGAGGGTCAGGAGCGTTCCGATCCCGGTCAGCATCTTGATGTGCCGGTGACCCGCGCCGTAGAAGCTGATCGAGAGCCCCGTGAAGAGCAGCATGATCGAGGAGAGGTGGATGATCTTATAGTTCTCGTAGGAAATCATTGGCGCGTCCTCCTTTAAAGGGCCCGGAGGACCTCCCGAAGCAGCTCCCAGAAGCCTTCCACCGACGGCGCGTGCACCCGCTCCTGGGGGGAGTGGGCACCCGTAATCGTGGGGCCAAA
>JBILTI010000343.1:0-3296 GCA_044371595.1 Bacteriovoracaceae bacterium | reverse complement strand
AAAACCCAACTGCGTTGCGTTTAGCAAGCAGCAACTCCCTGTCCTTTTTTGAGAACTACTCCACAAAAAGAGACTACCCCATTTCTGGGGTAGTCTCTTTTAATTTCATGTCCAAAAAGTAGGGCCCAGTTCAGGAGGGCCATTCTTACTTTACGCCGCAGGCGCGGAGCCACTCAGGGCTGGCGTCGGTGAGCTTCCGGGCCTTCATGTCGAAGAAGCCGACGGTGAACTTGGCTTCGGAGGCGACCTTTCCGTCTTCCCGGACCATGGCCTGCTCGAGCACCATGATCTTCGGACTCATGATCTCCACCGTCCGGGACGTGATCTTGATCTTCTCCCGGTTCTTGAGCTCGCGCTTGAAGCGGACCGAGAGGTCGAGGATCACGGGTCCCACCTGGTGGGCCTGGATGTAGTCGAGGCCGAAGCCGTTCTTCGTGATGAAGTCCCAGCGGGCCTCTTCGTAGAGCATGACGTAGGCGGCGTTGTTCACGTGGCCAAAGCTATCGAGGTGGAACTCGCGGATGAGCACCTCGTATTCGAAGATTGTGTTTTCGGTCATTCTTATTCGAGGTTGTTCGCCTCGATCCTTTTATCTGCCTGTACCTGACCATAGCGTCGCGAAATTTTCTCGAATAGGCCAGAGGCTTTTCCGTCGATGTCGCTGGACGCGATCGACCGGTCTTCCTCGACGCCGCCGGTGGGCTGCCCCTGCTGGTCGAAGAGACTGTTGAACGGATTCGCTTCGTCCTTCCCGCCGGAGACCCCCTTGAAGCCCCCGCCGCCCGCCGCGCTGTACATGCCCGAGACCTTACTGGTCCTGATCTGGGCCTCCTTGTCGCCTTCGTTGTGCTTGCCCTGGAGGTCGTTGCCGAGGGACGCGCTACCGCCGCCCATGCCGCCGGCGGCCCCACCGCCCGCGGCGGCGCCGCCCTGGGCCCCGCCGGTCGCCTGCGCCTGGGCCGCCCCGGCGGGGTTCAGTATCTTCTTCGCCTCCCTGGCGTCGTCGACGAACGGCGAGTTCACGCCGGCGACCTCGTTCTTGTCTCCGAGGTTCGTCGCGGCGATGGGATCCGTTACCTCCGACGCCGGCGGCGTCATATCGAACGCGTTGTTGCCGGCGGCCCCGCCGAGGTTAAACTCTCCGCTCCGGAACGCCCCGCTTCCGGCGACGCGGTTTCCGCTCCGGAGACAGGCGGGATCGGTCGGATTGAACTGGCACGGCTCGAGCATCAGGTCTTGCTGTTCCTGCTCGGTCGCCTTCCTCGCGGCTTCGACGGCGGCGATGTTGCTCTCGTTTCCTCTCATCGCAAAGCCCGCGGCGATGGCCTTCGCGGCGTACTCGCTCGCGGCAAGTATCAATGCGGCCTTAGCCTCGGAGTTTCCGAGGATGGACGAGCGGTTCCCCCGGACCGTCGGTTGACAAACCTGACCCCCGCAGTGCGCGGCGGCCGCGCTCTCGCCGGGGAAGCCCGCGAGGGCGCCGCCGAGGGCGACGACCGCGGTTCCGAACGCCATGAGCTTTTGCTGGTTCTGGGTCCGCTGCTGCTGCTGGCTCGCCTGGGCGGCGTCGAGCGCCGCTCCCTGCGTGTCCCCCTGGGCCGACCGGCGGGCGACGTCGCGCTGGAGGTCCTGGTTACGAAGGTCGGTCTGGATCCGCTGGGTGGTGTTCATCGCGAGTTCAGCGACGACGACGGCGTTGTAGAGGTTGAGCGCGCGGACGCAGGCCCGATAGTCTACGGTGTAGCTAGCGCGGAGGTTACAGGTGATCTTCTTATCCATTGATTCTTTGCGGGATTCGCGGGGGTAGACGACACCGAAGCCGGTGGTTTCGTTGTCGTCCTTAACCTGCTCGGCGATCGTGCGGAGGTGCTGGCACTCGCGGACGAGGTTCGCGTCCGTAGGGAGACAAGCGTCGAGCTTGTTAAGCTCGTTCTGACAGCGGATAGTTTTGTTAGTATTGCTAGGATCAGGGATAGGTGCTCGTTGGGGTTGAGGAGTCGTTCCGGGGGCGCAGTTGGCCTGGGACGGTGTAGGCGTACCAGGCGTCACTGTGGCCGGTACTTGCGGTGTAGCCACAGGAGGCGGCGTCGTTTGCGGACCCGGAGATGGTGAGACCACAGGTGAGGGTGCAGGCGCAGGGGTTTGCGGGGCCCGTCCACATCTTAGATGCTGGGGGTCACTTGGCGGGTGGGCGAGAGAAACCTCTATCGCTCCTGATAAAATGCTAATCAGCGCTAAGACAAACCTCGATCTCTTCATAAATATCTTCCTTCAATGACCTATAAGGCTTATCGGACTTTAGGTTAAAATCTTGATTTGATTATAGGTACTTGTACCTAGAAGAAGTAAGAGAAGGCAGGCAACATAATAATTTCAGAAACTTAAAAGCTAAAAGCCTCCAATAGGAGGCTTTCTGATGGCGTAGTAAATTGGCGGCGAAGCTACTTCTTCTTCCCACCCTTCTTCTTCCGCCCCTTGGCGATCAGCATCCCCACGGCCCCCACCACAACCAGCGCGATGATGAGCATCATGTCGTCATCCCCCGATGAATCTCCGGCGCGCTTCTTGGTCTTATTGACCTGGAGATCCATGGCCGCCGTCGGGCTGAAGGTCGCGTCGGCGAAGTTCGGATCCTCGGACCCCTTCCGCGGAAGGTTCGAGAGGTCCGTCGCCTTCTGCCGGAACACCCGGAGCGTCGAGATGAGCTTTTCCATGATCGGAAGGTACGTCGGATAGAGGTCCTTACTGACGGAGAACGTGACGGCGATGCCAAGGTCCTCTTTCACCGTCGCGAGGTAGCGAGTGTAGAAGCCGGGGACCTCCGAGGCTAGGTGGAGCGCGTCCACCCACTGGTGATCGTTGATCCGGCTGAGCTTCGTGTTCTTCGGCTCGGAGACCTGCTTCTTTCCGCCTGGGAGGTTATACTCCTTCGTCTTCTTCAGGTACGCCATGTACTCGTCGAGGTTATCCTGCTCGCCGCGGATTTTCGCCGCGAGGATGATGATCGACTCCTTCTTCCGGTCCGCGTTTTCGCTCTGGCAGACGTACTCGGAGCCCTCGAGCGCGCACTCCCAGCCGGCCGGGAGTTCGAACTGCGCGTACTTGCTCGAGAACGATTTACTGAGGACGGACCCGGAAACGAGGAGCGAGAGAAGCGACGCCGATAAGAGCTTCATGAGCTGTATCCTTCAGATGAGTAGAGGTCGTACGCTTAATTCTAACCTAAACTCGACCACCCACAACTGCATAAAAAATGCCTCCGCGGGAGGGCGAGCGGCTAGGGCGGCTATCTAAAG
>JBILTI010000344.1:0-3296 GCA_044371595.1 Bacteriovoracaceae bacterium | reverse complement strand
CCCGCGAGCTCCGTGAGGAACCGCCGGGCCTCGTCCCGGTCCTTCGGCTTCCCGTAGATCCGGCGCCCGAGGCAGACGATCGTGTCGGCGGAGACCACGAGGAGGTTCCCGGAAGCGCGCCGGCGCTCGTTGAACACCGCCAGCCCCTTCGCCTGCGCGATCTCGAGGGAAAACGCGGCCGGGTCAGTGGCGGCGGACTCTTCGGGGACGTTCGAGGTCAAGACCTCGAACGGGACCTTGAGGTGCCCGAGGAGCTCGCGTCGGCGCGGCGAAGCCGAAGCGAGTACGAGCGTAAGTTTAGAACTTTCCATGCGTGAGGATCCAGACGTAGTACTGCAGGTCGGTGAACTCCCGGACCCGGAGGTTTTTCCTATCATAGCGGGATTTGAGCCCTAAAAGATAGTGGTTTAAGCTCGCCCGATAGAGATCGTCGGACAGCTCCCGGCGCGACGGCTCCCCGTTCCCTTCGAGCTTTGTCAGGAGATTCTCCACCGACTGCAGGTTCGTGGTTTCGATCCGCCGGGTGTACTCGAGGAGAAACTGGAACCGCCGGTCGGCGTCCTCGCCCCAGACGGTGTAGCCGAAGCTCCGCGCGAGGGTCTCCGGGAACCCCAGGGCCGCGACCACGGGGACCGTGAACTTCTGGACCCAGCGCTCGCGCGCGAGCTCGATGGTGCGGATCCGCCGCGTGAGGAGCTCGAGCACATGGATCGGACCGTTTCCGCCGGGGACCGGAGCGAAGTTCCGGCCCCCGGGCTCAAGGCCGTACCACTGGTCGTCTGCGACAGAGTTGGCCTCGGTCCGGGCGTAGCCCCGGAGGTAGAGCGCCAGCTCCCCGTCGCCGCCGCTCCGCCGCTTGAAGAACGATTCGCCACCCGGCCGGTGGACGAGGTCGAAGCTCGCGCCCTTCGCCACGAGCGTCCCGTTGGGGGCGACGAACATGACCCGCGTCGGGAGGATCAGGCGCTGGTTGTTCTCTTCGATCAGCTGGTTCAGGACCTTCACCTGCTCGGCGACCGCCCGCTCCTCGAGGTCCATGACGTGGGCGACGCGCTCGCGGTCCGACTCCTTCCGGAAGAGCTCCCGCTCAAAGAACTGCCGGTTCGCGTCCCGCACGAGGACTGGCAGGCTGAGGGAATCGGTCTCCGGCGCCCGATCGACCGTCTGGGGAACTCGGGGCCGGGGATGCCAGAACGCGTGGCCCTGGTTGAGCCGGAGGAGCACGAAGACCTCCGTGCGCGTGAAGTTCAGCTCCTGAAGCGAAACCGACGTCTCCGCCGATAGCCGCAGGAGCGTCCCGTCGGTGAGGTAGATCCAGGCGACGCTGTCGGGGCCGGTCCGGAGTTCGTCGCCCTCGACGACGCGCGAGAGGTGCCGGACCCCGGCGCCCCGCGCCCCGCGGAAGAGCGTGCAGCTCCCCCGGCAGTGGAGGACCCGGCCCGCGAGCTCGCGGAGCTCCGCCTGCCGGACCCGGAGCTTCCAGTCGGGGGAAAGGTCTTTTAGTTCCCGCTCGAGGATCCACTTGTTGATCGAGAGGAACTCCTCGGGATCCTGCGTGCCCCAGGGGATGATCGAATACGCCTGGCCCTTGTGCGGTTCCTCAAGGTCGACGACCGTCTGCTCGGGGGTGACCTGCCAGTCTCCCCGCTGGTTCAGGTCCGGCGTCGTGAACCGCTGCTCGCCCTTGAGCTCGGGGAGTACCTCGCTCTCGAGGCCGAGGAAATCGTCCACCGCCTCGGTCTGCGCCGGGCCCGCGACCGGGCGAAGAATTAGACTCAGGGCGAAAGCTGACCAGATTAGTTTTTTCATCGCTATTTCCTGTGCTTTTCTCCTCGGTACCGGGACGAGAAAATTTACGAAGAAGGCCACGTCTGATAGATTGGAGGTTGAATTTTACCCCTTTCACGCCCCCCCGGAGACCGTATGGAACGAGAGACCGCCCGCGAGACCGACAACTTTTCCTTTGCCCAGGCCGAAAGATCCATTCTGAAGTTCTGGCAGGAGAAGGAGATCTTCAAGAAGTCGCTGGAGAAGACCCGGGCCGGGAAGAACTACATCTTCTACGACGGGCCTCCGTTCGCCACGGGCCTTCCGCACCACGGCCACATCGTAGCCTCGACGCTGAAGGACGTCGTCCCGCGCTACTTCACGATGAAGGGGTACTACGTCGACCGCCGCTTCGGCTGGGACTGCCACGGGCTCCCGATCGAGCAGGAGATCGACAAGAAGTTCCAGATGTCGGCTTCGGACTTCGTCGCCGCCCACGGCGTGAAGAAGTACAACGACGAGTGCCGCGGGATCGTCGACCGCTACGTGAACGAATGGGAAAAGACGATCGGCCGCCTGGGCCGCTGGGTCGACTTCAAGAACGACTACAAAACCATGGACCTGACGTTCATGGAGTCCACCTGGTGGGTCTTCAAGTCCATCTGGGACAAGGGCCTCATCTACCAGGGGAACAAGATCGTTCCGTACTCGCCGGCGCTGCAGACCGCGCTCTCGAACTTCGAGGCAGGCCAGAACTACCAGGAAGTCCAGGATCCGGCGGTGACGGTCCTATTCCGGACCGTCGCCGACCCGGACACCTACCTCGCCGCGTGGACCACCACACCGTGGACGCTACCGGCGAACCTCTCGCTCTGCGTGCACCCAGAGATCGAGTACGTGAAGATCCGGGACCTCGAGAAGAACGTCTTCGTGATCCTCGCGAAGGCCCGGCTCGAGGCCTACAAGAAGACGCTCAAGTACGAAGAGGTCGAGACGTTCACCGGCGCCGCGCTCAAGGGCATGCGCTATGAGCCGCTCTTCCCCTACTACGCGGACCTCGCCGCGAAGGGCTACTTCGTCGTCCTGAACGACGAGTACGTCACCACCGGCGACGGCACCGGCGTCGTCCACCAGGCGCCGGGCTTCGGCGAGGACGACAACCGGGTCATGAAGGCCGCGGGCCTCACGGAGGTCGTCGTTCCCATCGACGCGTCGGCGAAGTTCGTCGCCCCGGTCGCCGACTTCGCCGGGAAGTACATCAAGGACGCGGACAAGGACATCATCAAGTACCTTAAGGACCGGGGCCAGCTCCTTCACCAGTCCACCCTCGTCCACAGCTATCCGATGTGCTACCGGACGGACACGCCGCTCATCTACCGCGCGATGCCGCAGTGGTACCTCGAGGTCGAGAAGATCAAGGACCGGATGCAGCAGGTGAACGCGCAGATCACGTGGGTCCCGGAGACCATCAAAGAGGGTCGCTTCGGGAAGTGGCTCGAGAACGCCCGCGACTGGGCGATCTCGCGGAC
>JBILTI010000342.1:0-3300 GCA_044371595.1 Bacteriovoracaceae bacterium | reverse complement strand
TCCGAGCGCTTGCAGGACACGTCGGTGAGGGAGAAGAGGGAATTCTTGCCGGCGGTAAGGATTGGAAGAGCGTCGAAGCGCGGGCGAAGGTCGGCGACGAGGCTCGCGTAGCGGTCGCGGTAGCGAACCCCGATCCCGGTGAGCGCCACCGCGTCGTCACAGATCCGGGACGGGTCCACATCGCGCACGGGGGCCGAAGACTTCCGGTAGACGAAAGTTCCGGCGTCGGGGGAAGCCTCCCACTCCTCGCTAAGGTCAACGACGACAAGTTTCATGAACGGTGGAAACTAGTCGAGCTGGTTCCACTGGAGCGGCTTATCCTCCGGAATTTCCTTCGTTACCTTCTTGCCGAGGACTTCGTCCCAGAACATCGGACTGATCCCGTGGCCGGGCCGCTTGTAGGTGATGTTCGCTTCGCTGATCACGTCGCCGGGCTTCAGGTCGCGGAGCGCGACGATGCTCCGGCGGGCGTGGATCCGGGCCTGGGCCTCGGACTCGAGCGGATGCTTCTGCTTCGCCCCGAGGAGCGTGTTCGTGAAGGCGAGCTTCCGACGGAGCTCCCGCAGGTCGTGGACGTCCATCGCGTGGTAGTGGTCGTTCCCCGGGAGCGTCTTGTCGAAGGTGAAGTGCTTTTCGATGACCATCGCGCCCTTGATCCAGGCGGCGACGTTCACCAGCATGTCGGCGTCCGGCGGCGTGTGGTCGGAGTAGCCGAGGGTGACGTCCGGGAAGAGACGCCGAAGGTCATCGATCATGTTGAGGTTCGCGTTCTCGAAGTTGCACGGGTAGCTCAACACGCAGTGGAGGAGGACGATGTCCTTCACGCCTTCGGAACGGAGGACGCGGAGGGCCCAGTCGATCTCCGTCGTGTTCGACGCCCCGGTGCTAAGGAGGATCGGCTTATTCTTCCGGGCGAGACGCCGAATGAGCGGAAGGTTCGTGATGTCCGCGGAGGCGATCTTGTGGAACGGAACGAGCGGATCGAGGAACTCCGCCGCGTCGTCGTCGAACGGCGTCGACAGGAAGTCGATCCGCTTTTCCCGGCAGTAAGCCGCGAGTTTCTCGTACTCGGCCTGGCCGAAGCCGTCGTACTTCTTGAAGAGCTCGAACTGGCTCTTCGTTGATTCCTTCGTCGTATCCCAGTAGGCCGGGGAATACTTCGAAGTGATCTTCTCCGCCTTGTAGGTCTGGAACTTCACGCCATTGGCGCCGCCTTCCTTCGCGAGGTCGATCAGGTGGAGGGCCTTCTCGAAGCTCCCCTCGTGGTTAACGCCGACTTCGGCGATGATGTAGGGAAGCGCTTCCCGCGTGAGATCGTAGGTACCAAGTTTCATTCTAACTCCTAGTTCCGTAACTCCAGACACGCGGACTTGATGGCGTGGATCAGGTAGTTAAGGTCTTCTTCGCTCATCCAGTGGTGGAAGGGGAAGGAAATCATGTTGTCGAAAAAATCATCCGTGTTTTTAACGTTGGCCGCGCCGTGACCGGACTTGGCGAAGAGCGGGTAGCGGTTCAGCGGGTAGTACTGGACCACGCACTTGACCTTGTACTTCTCGAAGAGGAGCTTGATCAGGTCGTCCCGGTGCTTGCCGTTCGCCGGCGAATACTTCGCCGGGAGCAGGTGGTAGGCGCTGCTCCGGTTCTCCGGGATGGACTGGAACTGGAGCTCGCGGATCTCCGAGAGCGCCCCCTTGATCCGGTCGGCCCGGATCTTTTTGTCGCAGTTGATCTGCGGAACTCGCTTAAGGAGTTCGCTGCCGAGAGCGCACTGGACTTCGCCGATCGAGAAGTTGTAGGGCCAGACGTTCTCGAGATCGAAGTCGACGTTCGACATGGCCGGCTTCCAGTAGGCCGTCCGGTCCCCCTCGAAGGCCCGCATTCCGTTGTGACGGAGCCCCGGGATCAGCGGGATGAACTTCGGGTTGTTCACCGTCAGGACGCCGCCTTCGCCGAGCGTGGAGATGTTCTTCGCGCCGTGGAAGCTGAAGCAGCCGAAGTCGCCGAAGGAACCGACCTGGCGGTCTTTATAGTAGGCGCCGATCGCCTGGGCGCAGTCCTCGATGAGGATGATGTTCTTGTTCCGGCAGAGCTCCGTGATCGCGTCCATGCCACACGGGAGTCCGTAGAGGTGGACGATCACGATCGCCTTAGTCTTGCTGGTTACGCAGGCCTCGAGGGTCTGCGCCGTCACCACCCAGGTCTTCGGATCGATGTCGGCCCAGACGATCTTGGCGCCGGCGCGGCCAAAGGGGATCGCGCTCGCGCAGTAGGTGTGGGCCGGGATGATGACTTCGTCGCCGGAACCGATCTGGGCGGCGACGCAGGAGAGCTCGAGCGCGGCGGCCCCGGAGGACATCGCGAAGGAGGCCTTCGCGCCGGTGAACTCGGAGAACTCCTTCTCGAACTTCTTTAGCAAGGCCCCCTGAGTGAGCGGGTCGCAGGAGAACATGGCGTTCACGACGGCGTCTATCTCGTTCTGAACGTAGGCGAGGCCCTTGCCACTCCAGGAGATGGTCCGCGCGCCCACGTTTTTCTCGTCGACCTTGCCATTGTAGTGGGCGATCGCGGCCGCGTCGTTGGTCATGTTATGCGCGTGACGGCGGTAGCGGTAGAGGGGCAGCTCGACCCGGTGGATCTTGAAATTCGACTCGAACCGCAGCCGCAGCTCCCGGTCCTCTTGCATGAGGAACTTCTCGTCGTAGAGGCCGATCTGAATCAGGTGCTCGATCCGGAACATGACCCCGCAGCCGATCGGGTGCTCGAGGCAGTTCCGCCGGCCGATGACGTTCTCGTGGTCGTCGACGAGGATGTAGTCGCAGGCCACGGCGTCCATGTGCTTGTTCTGCTCGAGGAAAGTGTGAAGGATGCTAATGTAAGACGAGTGGACGTAGTCGTCGCCATCGAGGCGGATGATGTACTGACCCCGGGCCGCCTTGATGCCGGTGTTGAGGGCCGCGCTGAGGCCTCGCTTCTCGAGATGCGTGAGGACCTTGATGTCCCCGGCGAACGACTCGATGGCCCGGAGCGTGTTATCTGAGCTTCCGTCGTTCACGACGATGACCTCGAACTTTTCCTTCGGGTAGTCCTGGGAGAGGATCGAGCGAACGCAGCGGCCGATGTACTTCTCTTCGTTGTGTGCGGCAATGATTACGGAAACGTTGATCAAGCTCATGAGCGGTCCCTGCTTAGATGTGGCTGTAAATTTCGAGCATCTTCTCTTTCGTGAGGACGTTCTTGAAGTTGTCCCCGAGGGCGTTCTTGAGCGGCACCTCGTGGATGATGCTCGACCCGTAGAGCGCG
>JBILTI010000388.1:0-2992 GCA_044371595.1 Bacteriovoracaceae bacterium | reverse complement strand
GTGTCGGAGACGAAGGAGAATCCTCTCCGGGTCGACCCGTACGCCGGCGCCGGGCTCCAGCTCGCGTTCCACCAGTTCTTCGCGTTGAACGCCGGCGTGACCCTGATCCGAAACGCGGAGGGGAAGTATGACTCGCAGTACGCCCTCGGGCTCTCTGCGCGGTTTGGGAACCGCTAAGGGGACCGGACCACTCGGAGATTTCCCGGCTTGGCAGAATCTCCGACTTCTCTTTAAGATTTTAATACCTACCCTGGAGGTTCTCATGAAGCATCTCAGCTACTTGCTCCTAGTTCTCGTCATCGGCGCCTGCGCTTCCCGGAAGGAAGGCTGGCAGAAGGAAACCGAGACCGTCTCCCTGAGCGCGGTCGACGAGGCCCGGATCCTCGCCGACGCGAAGGCGCTCTGGTCTCAGCGGGTGGAAACGGACAAGCTCCGGCAGTCCCTCGCGAAGTTCGATGAACTCCACCGCGCCCGGCCCGGCGCACTCGAGCCGCTGACCTACCTCACCCGAGGTTACTATTTCCTCGCCGACGCGCACCTCCCCGACGGGGCCCAGAAGAAGGAAACCTACGAGCTGGCCGCGGCCTACGGCGAAAAGGCGATGGCCACGAACGACGACTTCCGGAAGAGCGTCGCGGGCGGGAAATCCGTCGAGGAATCCCTCGGCGCGCTTACGGCGCAGGAAGTCCCGGCCATCTACTGGTCCGCGGCGAGCCTCGGAAAGTGGGCCAAGGCGAGCGGCATCGCAGCGGCGCTTAAATATAAGACCAGGATCAAGGCGATGATCGAACGCGTTGAGAAACTCCAACCTGACTACTTCTACGGCGCCACCGCCCGCTACTGGGGCGGCTACTACGCCGTCGCCCCCTCGTTCGCCGGAGGCGATCTGAAGAAGAGCCGCTCGAACTTCGATAAGTCGCTCAAGGCCGCGCCGGAGTACCTCGGCACGAGGGTGCTGATGGCGGAGGTCTACGCGACGAAGACGCAGGACCGGAAGCTCTTCGAGGCGCTCCTTAAGGAGGTCCTCTCCTCGACCGAAGACCGGCACCCGGAGCTCGGGCCGGAGAACACCTGGGAAAAGAAAAAGGCCCAGCGGCTCCTCACCAACGCAGACGAACTCTTCTAAGGATAAACCATGAAGCTTACCTTCCTCTTCCTCGCGCTCCTCACGACCGGGGCCTACGCCGGGGACCTCGCAGTCAAGTTCGGAACCATCGCTCCGGCGGGGACGCCGTGGTCCGACTCTCTCGAGGAGATCAAGAACCGGGTCGCGAAGGATTCCGGAAACCAGATCAAGATCAAGACCTACCTCGGGGGCCAGCTCGGCGGCGAGCTCGAGATCATGCAGAAGATCCGCCGCGGAAACATCGAAGGCGGGGGCCTGACCTGCGCGTCGATGGCGAGCATCATCCCCGAGCTCGACCTCCTCGAAGTTCCGTACCTCTTCGAGAGCTCCGAGGAGGCCGACTTCATCCTCGACAACTACCTCCTCGAGCCGTTCAAGAAGCTCTTTGAGGCGAAGGGCTTCGTGATGCTGACCTGGGCGGAGAACGGCTGGCGTAGCATCGGCCACAAGACGAAGCTCGTGAAGGCCCCGGCGGATCTCCGGGCGGTGAAGATCCGCTCGCAGGAGTCGAAGGTCCACCTCGCGTTCTGGAAGAAGCTCGGCGCCTCGCCGGTGGCGATCGCGACGCCGGAGGTCCTGCCGGCGCTCCAGACCGGCGTCGTCGAAGCCTTCGACAATACGCCGCTCTTCACGCTCGCGGCCGAGTGGCAGACGGCGATCAAGTTCTACTCGGTCACGAACCACATCTACCAGCCGGCCGCGGTGATCTATTCGAAGAAGTTCTGGGACCGGCTCGACGCGAACCAGAAAAAGATCCTCTTCGGGCCCGGCAACGGTCTCGCGAAGGAGATCCGGTCGAACGTGCGGAAGCTCGGCGACAGCCTCCTCACGGTGCTGAAGGAGTCCGGCGTTAACACGTACGCGCTTACGGCCGCGGAACGCGACGCCTTCAAGAAGGCCTCCGCGGGCCTCGCCGACGAGGCCGTGAAGTCGATCGGCGGCGACTCGGCGAAGATCTACGCGCTGATCCTGGAAGGCAAGAAGGCCTTCAAGGCGAAGAAATGATCGCTCGGGCGCTCGAACTCCTCACGAAGGTCGAGGCCGTCCTCGCGTCGGCCCTCGTGCTCGTCCTCACGGTCTTCGTGATCCTCGACGTCGGGGCCCGCGAGCTCTTCCGTACGGGGATCCCATGGGCCCAGAAGGGCGCGGTCTACATGATGATCTGGGCCGGCTTCCTCGGGGCGCTCCTCGTCGCCCAGAAGGTCGAGCACCTGCGGCCCGAGGTCGCCGACAAGCTCTGGTCTGGGAAGCTCCGGCCTGTCTACCTCCGGCTCCATAACCTCCTCGTCTTCGCGTTCACGGCGGCGATGACCTATTATTCGTTCGCCTACGTCCTCGAGTCGAAGGAGTTCGGCGACCGGAACGTGATCATCGACATGCCGATGTGGTCGCTCCAGGCGATCATCCCGTACACGTTCCTTTCGATGTCCCTCCGGTATTTCTACTTCATCTTCTTCCCCCGGGAGAAGGATCCGCAGGCGGTGCACTAATGGCTACCGGACTCCTCATCGGCGTCGCCCTCGTGGTTTCGCTCCTCTTCGGCCTTCCGCTCTTCGTCATCATGGGGCTCCTCGCGGGCATCTGCTACGTCAACGTTTCGGGGGAGACCCTCTCCGTCGTGGTCGGGGACATCTTCTACGCCGCCGACAAGGAGATCCTCCTCGCGATCCCGCTCTTCGTCCTCGCCGGTCAGATCATGACCAAGGGGACGATCTCGACCCGGCTCATCAACGTCGCCCGCTCGCTCACCGCCGGCATCCCCGGCGGCATGGGCATCGCGGCGATCCTCTCCTGCGGCGTCTTCGCCGCCATCTCCGGTTCCTCGCCGGTCACGCTGATCGCGATCGGCTCGCTCATGTACCCGGC
>JBILTI010000341.1:0-3304 GCA_044371595.1 Bacteriovoracaceae bacterium | reverse complement strand
GTGGGCCTCGGCGAAATTGCTCAGAGCGCGGTGCTGCCGGCCTTCCGGAAGGCCCGGCGGAACTCGACGCTCGAGGTCCTCGTCTCCGGCGACGCCGAGAAGCTCAAGCGCCTCGGCGATAAGTACGACGTCGCGAAGCGCTACCTCTACACCGAGTTCGAGGCGTGCCTCCAGCGGGGCGAGGTAGACGCGGTCTACATCGCGACCCCCAACGCCTACCACCGGAACATCATGGAGACGGCGGCGAAGTACGGCGTCCACGTCCTCTGCGAGAAACCCCTCGCCGTGACCGCCGAGGACTGCCTCTCGATGATCACCGAGGCGGAGAAGCACCACGTTTTCCTGATGGTCGCCTACCGGCTGCACTTCGAACCCGCGAACCTCTGGGCGCTGCGCCTCGCGCACGGGAAGCGGATCGGCGACCTCCGGGTCTTTAACTCGGTGTTCACGTTCCAGGTCCGGGACCCGGGGAACATCCGGCTCGTGGAGGTCGAGCGCGGCGGTGGCGCCCTCTACGACATCGGCGTCTACTGCATCAACGCCGCCCGGCATCTCTTCAAGGCCGAGCCGATCGAGGTCTTCGCGCTCTCGGACCGCACGAAGGATTCACGGTTCAAGAAGACCGACGAATCCGTGAGCTGCGTGTTGAAGTTCCCCGAGGGGCGGCTCGCCACCTTCTCCGTGAGCTTCGGCGCCTTCGCCGCGGCCGACTTCGACCTCATCGGCACCAAGGGCCGGCTGCGCCTCGAGAAGGGCTACAACTTCAATTCCTCCCGGACGCTCAAGATCTACGAGGACCGGAAGATAATCTCGCGCAAGTTCGCGCCGGAGCTCGTCTACTTCTCCGACTGCGTTCAAAAAAAGAAGAGGCCGGAGATGGACGGCGAGGAAGGGCTCCAGGACGTGAAGATCGTCGAAGCGCTCCTCCTCTCGATCGACCTCGGCGCGCCGATCACGCTCGAGGAGATCAACCGGAGGGCGCGGCCGGCGGAGGCGCGGCCCGAGGCGTCGGCGAAGCTCGGGAGAAGGCCGTTCGCACGGCCCCGGCCCTTCAACGTCTTCTCCTCCGGAACGACGAAGCACTGACGGGAAGGAGCACGCATGTTCGAACGCGTCGAAAGATTCTTCCGAAGACCGCCGCCCCTCCCCGAGCGCGGACAACGGTCCCGGGAACTGACCGGCGTCCACGTCGCGGTCCTCGCGACCGACGGCTTCGCGGAGGGCGAGCTCCTGCGCCTGCGCTCGGCTCTAGAAACCGAGGGCGCCGTCGTCCACCTGGTCTCGCCGACGCCGGGGCGCCTCCGCGGCTGGGCCCGCGACAACTGGTCGAAGTCGGTTCCCGTGGAGCTGACGGTCCGGGAGGCCTGGTCAGTCGAGTTCGACGCCCTCTTCCTTCCTGGCGGGGTCCTGAACACCGATCACCTGCGAGAGAACGCCGAGGCCGTCGCCTTCGTCATGTCGTTCGTCAACAAGGGCCGCCCCGTCGCCGCGAGCGGGCACGGCGTCCAGCTCCTCGTCGAGGCCGGCGCCGTTAAGCACAAGCGCCTGACCGGCGCGCACGCCGTCCGAACGGACCTCGCGAACGCCGGCGCCCACTGGGTCGATAAGGACGTCGCGATCGACCACAAGATCATCACCGCGCGAAGCACGGGCGACCTGTCCGCGTTCACCGCCGCCGTCGTCCGCGAGTTCGCGTACGGGCGGCTCCGCCATCACGAGATCAGCAAGGAAGGCTTCGACATAACATTTTGAGGTTCGGCCATGATCCTCCCGCTCGTCGTTCTAACCGCGCTCGCCGCGCCCCCCCCAGTCGCCGACGTCGCGGCCGCCATGGTACCCCGGGGAAAGGTGATCGAAACCTACCTCCGGGACTATGTGGTAAAGACCAACGCGGGAACGAAGGTGACGGTGGAGTTCACGACCGAGGGCCGCTTCGCGGAGGCCTCAGGGAAGAACCTTAACCAGGGCGACGACCTCGAGCCCGGCGAGGGCCTCCTTTCGCTCAGCTCCGTGGCCCAGCACTTGAGCAAGTCCGGTATCAAACCCCGCGGCCTCTGGGCCCTCGAGCGCGACCCCAAGCTCGGATGGATCTACGAGTTCGACCAGGCGATCGTCGACGCGAAGACCGGCCGGATCGTGAAATACCTGACAGAGACGCGCGGGGCCCCTTAAGGAAGATGCAAGATTCCAAGCGCCCCCGGGGTCACTAGAATGGATCCGGGAACCGCCTTTTCCACGAAGGAGAACGCTATGAACAAGGAAACCACCGATCAAGAGAAGCTCGTGAGCATGATCCGGGACATCAGGTTCGCGATGCTCACCACCGTCGCCCCCGACGGGACGATCCACTCGAGGCCCATGGGGTCGCTGGCCGCGAACCTTAAGGCCTTCGACGGCATCCTCTGGTTCTTCTCGCGCCAGGACTCGCACAAGAACCACGACATCGAAACCGACCAGCACGTAAACCTCGCCTACGCGGATCCGGACCGGCAGCACTACGTTTCGATCTGCGGCCGGGCCTTCGTCTCGACGGACCGGGCGAAGATGAAGGAGCTCTGGAACCCGATCCTGAAGGCCTGGTTCCCCGAGGGCCTCGAGGACTCGCAGATCTCGCTCATCGGCGTCCAGGTCGAGAGCGCGGAGATCTGGGAGTCGCCGCCCAGCAAGGTCGTCCAGCTCATGGGCTTCGTGAAGTCGGCCGTCACCGGGAAACCCTACAACCAGCGGGCCCACGGCCAGCACATCGAGCTGCGCCAGTAGCGGGAGGAAGAATGAACTTTATCACCGAAATGATCGTCAAGTTCCGGGACCTGATCAAGCCGACGGAGACCAATCCGCACCATCCGGAGGCCGCGAAGGACGACCAGCAACACGTCATGAGCGACGACGAGAAGCTCGACGAGGCGCTCGAAGAGAGCTTCCCCGCGAGCGACCCGCCCGGCCACGTTTCGAAGGCCTACGAAGATAAGAATCTCCACTAGTTAAAGGGCCTCCGGTAAGGGGCCCTTCCTCACCGCAATTTTTCCTTTATTCCCCCTCTTGACGACCCGTGTGAAAATGCATGAAATACAGCGAATTTATTAACGAGCTCCGGCCTCTCAGCCGGTTCATTCAAAGAGTCAAGCATGTCAGGAAAAGGCCCCATCTCCCAGTTCATGAACCACCACTACCGCCACTTCAACGCCGCCGCGATGATGGACGCGGTGAAGGGCTACGAGGCCCACCTCGCGAACGGGGGCAAGATGATGATCACGCTCGCCGGCGCCATGTCGACGGCCGAGCTCGGGATCTCCCTCGCCGAGAT
>JBILTI010000339.1:0-3310 GCA_044371595.1 Bacteriovoracaceae bacterium | reverse complement strand
GGCCCCGCGCGAGCTTCGACTGCACGTCGAGGATGCGGCCTTCGATGATCGACTGGCGCTCCTTCGCCGCGGCGTACTCGGCGTTTTCCTTAAGGTCGCCGAGCTCCCGGGCCTCGGAGATCGCCTGCTTGATCTGCTCGCGCTCCACGGTGATGAGGTGCTTCAGCTCGTCTTCGAGAAGTTTCTTACCTTTCAGGGTTATCGGTTCACTCATGGGTTCCTCGGCTACTTCTTAAACAACGCGGCTGCCTTCGCGAGCGCGTCCTGCCTTTGTTTGTCGGGATTGGTTCCGAGAGAGCCTATCTTAAAATAATCACAAAAGTTAGCTTTCTCTTTATCCGCGACCCGGTCCGCGGACGATTCCCGGCATTCGTTGTACGCCTTCGGGTCGTAGAACTGGCACATCTTGCAGCAGCGGACGTCGCCGGCGCAGGCCGGGCACCCGTCCCTGCGGCCGACCATAATTTTAAATGTCTCGGGGAGCGGCGTACCGCACTTGTGGCAGGTCAGTGACACTCAGAACTCCTGTCCGACCCCGATGCCGGCGCCCAGGCCCTGCTTCGGATCCGTCGGAGAGAAAAAGATTTTCGGCGTGTTGCGTTTGTTATATTCCTCAACCGATTTCAAAAGTAAATACTCATTGTTGTACTGGTTCGTTTTGGAGATGAGGTAGCTTACGGCGATCATCGTCGCGCCGCCGAAGAGGAGGAAGTTCCGGCCCGTGGTCGAGCCGCCGCCGCCGGAGCTCATAAGGCCCCCGAGCATCAGCGCCGTGCCGACCGTGCTGAGCGCCGCGCTCTTCCAGGTCGGGATGTTGTTCGCCTGGTATTCGTTCAGGAGGCCCCGGGCCACCTCGTCTTTCTCGAGGTAGTAGCGGAGCCCCTCGCCGCGGTTCTTGTTGCTCACGTCCACCAGGACCTCCTGGTAATTGATCGTCGCTACCCGGCTGCACGTCTCCGCGCCGCGCGCCGCGAGCGAAAAGACGAGGCAGATCAAAACAGTCAACTTTAACATAGGGACATAGGGGTAAATAGTTCTTGCTCAACGACCTTTGGTACTCCGGGCATTTTAACTTACCATGAGAAGAAAAGCGAATAGAGTTCCACATGGACATCATCAAGACCAGCCTCGGGATCACGAAGACGATTAAAAACGTCTCCCGCTTTCGGGAGATCCTCACGGTCCTGAGCCGCCACGGCTTCGCCGAGCTGATCGTCAAGTCGGGCCTCGATAAGCTGATCCCCGGTTTCGTCCTCCCGGCGCGGGTCTCCGAGCTCAAGCGCGAGGACCTCTCGCGCGACGAGTGGTGGCAGATCCTCGGCGAGCAGCTCCGGCGGAGCTTCGAGGAGCTGGGCCCGAGCTTCATCAAGCTGGGCCAGCTCATGGCGACCCGGGAAGACATCCTCGAGCCGTCGCTGATCCGTGAGCTGAAGCTCCTCCAGAATCAGGTGAAGGGGATCCCCTTCGAGGTCGCCCAGAAGGTCATCGAAGAGAGCCTCGGCCGGCGCCTCTCGGACGTCTTCCTCACCGTCGATCCGGAGCCGATCGGCACGGCCTCGATCGGGGTCGTCTACAAGGCGCAGCTCCACGATGGGCAGAGGGTTGTCGTCAAGGTCCGGCGGCCGAAGATCGCTAAGCTCATCATGACCGACTTCGAGATCCTCTTCTTCATCGTCGAGAAGCTCGAGAAGGTCTCGGCGGACATCCGCTTCCTCGGCATGTCCAAGATGATCTCCGACTTCTTCAAGAGCACGCAGAACGAACTCAACTTCCTCGTCGAGGCGCAGAACTGCGACCGGCTCCGGCGGAACCTCGAGGTCATCGACAAGGATCGGTTCCTCGTCGTCCCGAAGGTCTACCGCGAGTACAGCTCCCAGGAGGTCCTCGTCCTCGAGTTCCTCGACGGGAAGCCGTTCAACCAGTACCGGTCGCTCGAGGAGATGGGCCCAGACATGGGTGAGAAGCTTGAGAAGAGCATCGAGCTCTTCACGCACACGCTCCTCGCCGACGGCTTCTTCCACGCGGACCTCCACGGCGGAAACTTCTTCGTCCTGAAGGACCGCCGGATCGGGATCATCGACTTCGGCCTTATGGGGAACCTCAGCAAGCGGAACCGCGCGAACCTCGTGGCGATCCTCTACGCGGTCCTAACGTACAACTTCGATAACCTGGTCTACGAGTTCCTCGAGGTCGCCGAGTACGAGTCGGTGCCGGACCACGAGGAGCTGATCCGGGACATCAAGGACGCGATCTCGCCGTACATCGGCCTCTCGGTGAAGGAGACGAATATGACCGAGCTCGTCCGGAACCTGATCCGGACGCTCTCGAAGCACGAGCTCTACCTGCCGCGGGAGTGGTTCATCATCTTCCGGGCGCTCATGACCCTCGACGGCGTCGGCAAGTCGATCGGCCTCGACGTCAACATCTTCAAGGTCCTCGAGAAGGACCTCCCGAAGCTCGTCGCCGATCTCCTGTCGCGGAAGAACGCCCAGGAGGAGCTCGCGTGGGTCGCGAAGGACGTCATCAGCTCGCTCCGGATCCTCCCGAAGCACCTGAAGTGGTTCCTAAAGGAGAGCGCGCGGAACAACTACTCCGTCGAGCTCCGGATCCGGGACCTGGACACGCTCTCGCGGAGCATCTCCCGGTCGCTCTTCATCCTGGGCCAGTCGCTCCTGACCTGCATGTGCCTCTTCATCGGCGCGCTCTTCATCCGCAACACGACGGTCGCTTCCCTCTACGATATCCCGCCCCTGACGTGGGTCTTCTGGAGCGCGGCGGGTTATCTCCTGATCCGGATGGCCTTACTCAGAAAATTCTAGTAAACCTGTTTAGTAGCCACATAACAGGAGTCCAATATGAAACTGCTCTTCTCCGTCCTCGCCCTCTTCTTTTGCGTTTCCTCGTACTCCCAGAGCTCGTGCGAGCTCCGGGTTCAGCAGCTCCGCGAGCGCCTCGCCGACGTCTCCGCGCGGCTCCGCGCCTGCGAAGCGGGCCAGTACCCGGACGGTGGAGAACTCGAGTATTTACGAACCGAAAACCTCCGCCTCCGGGAAGCGAACCGCCGGCTCCAGCGCCGGATCGACGAGCTCGAGGGCCGCTATCCGACCGACGAGTTCTTCTGCGCCGCCGGCTGCGTCTCCTACGCGGGGATGATCGACATGCGGTACCTGATGACGGCGACGGCCGTGACGGAGCTCGAGGCGGACCTCCTCGCGAAGCAGACGACCCAGCGGACCTACGCGTGCAACTACGGCGTTCAGAAATATAAGTGCGAGGAGATCAGAACGACGGTTCCACGGAGCTTCTGCAC
>JBILTI010000340.1:0-3310 GCA_044371595.1 Bacteriovoracaceae bacterium | reverse complement strand
GTCGATCTCGTCGAGGGTCAGCTCGGCGTCCTTCGCGACGCGCTCGGCGTGGGCCGCCATGGTAGTCACCGCCGCCTTGAAGATCTGCTGGCCGTTCATGGTCATCCACTGCTCGTTGTTCTCCAGCACCTCGTGCGTGATCCGCTTGCAGGCCCCGCCGGCCATGAGGGTGAGGTGGTCTTTCTTGGTGGAGTCGCAGGTCAGGATCGAGCTGTATATCCGCGCGTCCTCGTTCTCCGAGGCCCGCCCCAGGACGGCGGCGCCGCAGGCGTCGCCGAAGAGGATGCAGGTGTTCCGGTCGTCCCAGTTGTTGAACGAGGAGAGCATCTCCGAACCGACCACGAGGATGTGCTTGTAGAGGCCCGTCTTGATCATCGCTTCCGCCATCGGGACGAGGTAGATCCAGCCGGAGCAGGCGGCGTTGACGTCGAGGGTCGGGCAGAGGTTCGTGATCCCGAGCTTCTCCTGGAGGACGGCCGCGGTGTTCGGCATGACTTGATCGGGCATCGTCGCCGAAACGAGGATCAGGTCGATGTCGTTCGGCGTGAGGTTCGCGGCCTCGATCGCCTTGAGCGCGGCTTCCTTCGCCATGCCGCTCGGGTTTTCGCCCTTTCCGAGGTCGGCGACGCGGCGGCTGTGGATGCCAGTCCGCTCGACGATCCATTCGTGGCTCGTGTCTATGCGCTGGGAGAGGTCGCGGTTGGTGACGACGCGGTCGGGAAGGAAGCTTCCGGTGCCTAGGATTTTTGTGTTGAAGAGTTTCATAGATCCTACCTTTTACGTCCCGCCTTTTCCGTGAGTCGAGACCTGATGCTCCAAAAAAAAAGCCTTCTTTCGAAGGCTCTTTTGGTGAAAAATTTTTTGCTGGATTAGGCTTCAGCTTGGGCGTCTTCGGCCTTTGCCTTGATCTCGAAAACCTGCTTACCCTTGTAGTGGCCACAGGCCGGGCAAACGTGGTGCGGGAGAACAGAGTCACCGCAATTCGGGCACGCCTGAGGGAACTTTCTGTAAAGTTTATGATGCTGACCAGCTCTTCTCAAACCTTTACGGGAAACGCTGGTTCTCTTCTTAGGTACTGCCACAAATGCCTCCGATATTTACTTCGATACTTTTATTTATATTCTTAAAAATGAGGTTCTATTTCTATTACAAGTTCTTCCCGTTGCCAAGCCCAATTTTGACCGGTCCTATCGCGCCCCTAGGGAGAGTCGCCGGAATCGACGCCGTCGAGCTTAGCATCCGCGTCAAGTACCGGGTACTGATTGTAATTTAAGAAGATCTGCTCGTGGAGCATATCTTTAAATTCCACCGTCCGCTTAGTGTAGAAGTAGATCTCATAGACGTCGTTCTCCACGTAGGTTTCGTCGATTTCCGCAAATAATTCAGTACTTGCGAGCGCCTCGTCGACGAAGACGACCTTGAACGGAACGTCCAGCTGGACGGTCATCGGCTTCAGCGTCCTAACGCACTCGGTGACGTAGTCGGCCTCGATCGTCCCCTTCACCAGGAGAAACTCCCCCAGATCCGTCTTGTTCTTTTTCTCCAGTTCCCCGGAGATCAGGATCGAGGTTTCCTCGAGGTAGGCCTCGGGCGATTTCTCCGTCGCGTTTTCATTCATCTCAAGGAGGAACTCCCGGACCCAGTCGGTGTCCGGGTCGAGCTCGAAGGAGATCAGGTGATTCGCCGGCAGCTTGATGAGATTAATCTTTGCGCTCGCGTGCTTATTATCTATCTTATTCATATGGGATCACCTTAGTTCGTAGTTCCGGTGCTCTAGCTTCTATATAAATATTTGGAAAATGAGAAGGGCCACATGGCCAAATGCGAAAAAATTTTGATCGCGGGCTTCTCCGGGGCCGGGAAGACGACGCTCCTTCGAGCGCTTGAGGCGTCTGCTCCCGACGGCTGGGAGCGGTTCGACGACCTCGATCAGCTGATCCTCCGCTCTCGCGGCAAGGGACGGACCCGGCTCGCGGATCTGATCGAGGAGGTCGGCTGGGAGAAGTTCCGGCTCTGGGAGCGCCAGGAGTTCGAGGGGTGGGTAAAGGAAGAGAGGAGGGGCGTCCTGGCGCTCGGCGGGGGAACCCTCTCGCCGCTCCTCTGGGATCTCTACCGCCGGGCCCCCCAGCTCAAATTCGTCCACCTCGACGTCCCGTTCGCCGTCGCCTGGGAGCGGCTCCTCAAAGACCGGGAAACACCCCGGCCCCTCCTCGCGCGGGGCCGCGCGGAGCTCGAGGCGATCTACGCCGAGCGGCGCCGGGTGTTTTCGGAGCTCCCGCTCACGCTCGACGGCGCGGGGGCCCCGGATCGCCTCGCCGCCGAACTCTGGAGGAACCTCTCGTGTTAAACCGCCTCCGCCGGCATCCGCGTCGAGGGGTATCACCCGGCCTCGCCGCTGGCCATCGTCTTCGAGACGGGGAAGGGAACTGTGATCAAAAACTAGAGCCGCTTCGGGGCGACGGTTTCCGTGAACGGCCTCGACCTCTACGTCGCTCCCTACGGCGAGGGCCTCCCCGGGAACACCAGCTGGACCGCGTGGAAGTTGCGCCCCGGGATGCTCGGGGCGATGGCCGAGCGGGAGGTCTCGCACCCCCTGCCGGAGCTGCCGCCGCCGAGCTTCGGGCCCGAGACGAACGTCCACGCGGGGCCACGGTTCTTCGCCTACGACTTCTCGGCCCCCGAGGGGACTCCCGTCCTGGCGATGGAAGACGGCGACGGCAGCGTGGCCGTCTACTCGCACCTTAAGAAGGACTCGGTCCCGATCGAGCCGTGCGCGCCGGTGAAGGCCGTCCAGGTGATCGGGGCGAGCGGAAACACCGGCTACAGCAGCGACTCGCACCTCCACGTCGAGGTGAACCGGCCCGCGGGCGCCGAGAGCTTCGCCACGGTTCCGCTCCGGTTCAAGGTCCAGCGGAGCAAATAACTCGGGGTAATTCGGCCGGGCCCATCCTTTACATGCTTTCCCCTCCTGCGTTACGATTGTGCTATCGCTTTCATTTGGTCGGGAGGACCTATGCAGACCACGCTTCACGGATCGGAACTAACGGTGGCAATCCTGATGGACGACCTCGCGTGCGCGAAGGACGTCTCCGCGGCCCTCCGACAGCAGAACATCCTCGCGCACCTGTACCAGAACCTCGACGAGTTCTGGGTCGCGAGCACGGTCCAGACGCCGGACCTCGCGATCGTCGACGTGACGAAGATGAGCCAGGGGAGCATCCAGTTCCGGGGCCACCCGAAGGTCGTCGACAAGACCCTCTGCTACGCCTTCTTCTCGAAAGATTCGACGAAGATCCTCCTCCAGTCGACG
>JBILTI010000338.1:0-3314 GCA_044371595.1 Bacteriovoracaceae bacterium | reverse complement strand
TACGCCTGCCCCTGGGCGCACCGGACGCTCATCGTCCGCGGGCTGAAGAAGCTCGAGCCGCTGGTCTCGGTTTCCGTCACGGACGCGTACATGGGCGACCAGGGCTGGACGTTCTCGAACGGCGTGGATCCGCGGCTCCTCGCCGAGGTCTACGTCCAGGCCGACCGGCAGTACACCGGCAAGGTCACCGTCCCCGTGCTCTGGGACAAGAAGGAGAAGACGATCGTCAACAACGAGTCCGCGGAGATCATCCGAATCCTGAACTCGGCCTTCGACGACCTCACGGACTCGACGATCGACCTCTACCCAGACCACCTCCAGATGGCGATCAACGACGTCAACGAGAAGGTCTATAAGCACGTGAACAACGGCGTCTACGTCGCGGGGTTCGCCGGAACACAGCGGGCCTACGAGGTCGCCTTCGACCGCCTCTTCCAGACCCTCGACGAGCTCGAGGACGTCCTCGGGAAGCGCCCGTTCCTCATCGGGAGCTACCTCACCGAGGCCGACGTCCGGCTCTTCACGACGCTCGTGCGCTTCGATCCGGTCTACTTCGGTCACTTCAAATGCAACAAGAAGCGGATCGCCGACTATCCGAACCTCTCCGCGTACCTGCGCCAGATCTTCCAGCTCCCGGAGGTCCGCAGCACGTGCCGCTTCGATCACATCAAGGAGCACTACTACAAGAGCCACGCCTGGATCAATCCCACGCGGATCGTCCCGAAGGGGCCCGAGCTCGATCTCCTCGCCCCCCACGGGCGGGGCGAGGTGCGCTTCTGGCTACGGCAGCACTAGCGGCTACTCGGCGTCCCGGTCGAGCAACGCGGCCGCGTTCAAACGGGCGACCTCGGTGGCGTAGGCGTAGTTGATCTTCTCCGGCGTATCGCAGGAGCGGTGGTAGCACGGGTTCTTCGTATCCCAGTTCTCGATCGTCAGCACCGCGGGGACGCCGCGCCGGAGGAACGGGACGTGGTCGCTGCCCCAGGCGCCGACGGTGATCTTCGGCGAGAGCGCGGTGTAGCGGAGCGCTAGCTGGCCCAGCCACCGGGCCGTCGCCTCCTGCTCCGCGCTCGTCTCGAGCTCGAGGACGCCGTCCTGGTTATAACCGATCATGTCCATGTTGATGAGGAGACCGATCTCCCGGAGCGTCCCCGCCCGTTCCAGCTCCCGGGCGTAGAACACGGAACCGAGGAGGCCCTGCTCTTCGCCGTTGGTCACCACGAGGCGCACGGACTTCCGGTTCGGGTGGGCCGCGAGGACGCGACCGATCTCTAGGAGGGACGCGACGCCGGTGGCGTTATCGTCTGCACCGGCGAAGGCCTCGCCGACGGAATCGACGTGGGCCATCACGACGCTGACGTGTTCCGGGGCCACCTGGCCCGGGCGCTCGGCGATCACGTTACACGCGGCCGGGGCGTAACAGGAAAAGCTTACGACGTAGCCGAGGCCCCGGAGTCGCTCGGCGACGAGGGCGACGGCCTCGCGGTTCCCGGCCGATCCGGCCACGCGGGTTTCGAGGCCCGCGAGGAGGGCGACATCGCGTTTGATCCGCTCGCCGTCGACGCCGGCGATTCGTTCCCGGAGGGCCCGCGCGCGCGGTCCCGGGAGCCGTTCCTTAAGACGATCGAGGAAGCGGTAGCTACGCTCGCCCCCGCGGAGGCGGCGGAGGCTCCGCCGGACGTGGGCCGGGAGCTCCGCCCGAGGCCGGACCACCCAGAGGCGGCCGCTCTGGTGGGCGGTCTCGACGAACGGGGTGAGTTCCGCCACGGCGTGGGGGTGGGCGTCGATCACCTGGTAGAGCTCCTCCCGGGGGGCGAAGCTCAGGGTCAGGGCGAGGCCTGCGGTAAGGAGGGCGGCGGAGAGGGGGTTCATCGACATGAGTGTACCGGTCCGTTTTTTTAGGTGCAATTTACCCGGGATGCGGTGAAAATTTTACCACACCGTCAAAGGGACAGACACATGAAACCGCGGACCGTTGCCCAACCTCTTCTTACACTTCGGATCATCTGGGGTGCCTTGACCTTCTCGACCCTCCTCTACGGCTTCGTGCTCACGACGCTGGGCCCCGGTCTGCGCTTCTCCGTCCCGGAGAGCTATACCCCGCTCGAAGCGGTCGCCCTTGCCCTCGGCGCGCTTCTTTTCGTGACCTACGCCGTCCACGAAAAGAAGGTCATTCCCGAGGCCGACGTCGCCCGGCGCTTCCCCTACTACGTCGTCTGCTGGGCCCTCCACGAGGCGATCGTCGTGGTCGCCTTCGCCGCGGTCTTCCTGTCGGCCGACAAGAACCTCTTCGTCTACGCGGTGAACCTCGTCCTCACCCTCTTCGGGAACGTCCTGACGTTCCCCCGCGCGCCGGTCCCGCGCGGCTAGGGCAAGGACCTTGCACACTTCAGGATGAGAAATCCAAACCCGAAGGAGTGCACATGAGTTTAAACCTGTTTCGCGACAAGGGGCCCCCCTTAGACGGTCAGAGATTTACCTGGAAGGAACTGGTGCAGAGGCCCATCAGTAAGCTAGACGACGACGCCTTTACCCGGCTGCGCGTGATCCTCATGAACGGCGTCGATAGCAGGGCGAACCGGTTTTCTCACTCCTGCGCGCGGATGAACCGGGACCTCCAGCTTCCGCTCGCGCGGATCCGCCGCGTGGAGCAGTACCAGCAGACGATGGTGAACTGGCCCATCGGCGCCGACCACTCGCCGCTTGAGACGACGATCGGCTTCGAGCAGATCGCGATCGAGCTCGCGGCGGCGCTGGCGAAGCGCGAGCCGGACCCGTACCTCGCCAGGCCTACAGCTTCGGCCTCCTCGAGGACTTCAACCACCTCTACCGGTTCTCGGCGCTGATGGACCGGGTGGAGGGAAAGGACGCGAACAACATCCTCCAGAGCTACACGGACATCACCCCGGGGAGGCCGACGTTCCTCGAGCACCGGTACCCCGACGACGACGTCCGCGGCGCCTACGACCGGAAGCGGGCCTCGGCGCAGAAGAAGTTCAACGCCCTGACCCTCGTCTGCGCCGAGCACCAGGTGCACGACTACTACATGACGATCGGCCCGATGTTCGCCGACCCGACGGCACGGTAGCTCTACGCCGAGATCGCCGCGGTCGAGGAGCAGCACGTGACCCACTACGAGTCGCTCCTCGACCCCGACGAGACCTGGCTCCAGAAGTGGCTGATCCACGAGGCGACCGAGGTCTACAACTACATCAGCTGCGTCGCCGCCGAGACGAACCCGCGGCTCAAGGCGATCTGGGAGCGCTTCGTCGACTACGAGCTCGAGCACCTGCAGGCCGTGATCGAGCTCTTCA
>JBILTI010000336.1:0-3327 GCA_044371595.1 Bacteriovoracaceae bacterium | reverse complement strand
GCGGACCTCTTCCGAGCTTTTCAAGGATCCGTTCCTCAAGCTCCGCTTGCCGGCAGGGCTTCGGAAGCAAGATGATCGACTCCTTCTGCGGGAGCTCCTCGATGAACCGCGCCAGGTCGAGTTCGCCGGACATCAGGGCGAAGGGGATCGACCGATCCGTCTCCCGGATGTGCCGGTAGAACTCGATCCCGTCCATGCCCGGCATCCGGAGGTCGCAGATAATGAGGTCGAACGTTTCCGGCGCCGCGCGGAACGCGCCCAGCGCCGCCGCGGCTTCGGGATAAGCGCTCACCGCCGCGAAGATGTGCGCGAAAACCAGCTCGGTGATCTCGCGCAGGTCGCGATCGTCTTCGACGTAGAGGACGCGCAGGTCGGCGAGCGGAGCTCCGGCGTCGTCGTCCGTCGTCGCCGCAGAGACGGACGGCCCGGGAGCAGGGGCTACGCGCGGGAAGAAAAGCTCGAACGTCGTACCGGTCCCCTCCGTCGAGGTCACTCGGATCGTCCCACCGTGGGATTCAACGATCTGCTTGATGTAAGAGAGCCCGAGCCCCGTCCCCTTCTGCTCCGCCTTGGTGGTGTAGAACGGATCGAAGATCTTCCCGAGGTTCGCGGCGCTGATGCCCGGGCCATCGTCGTCGATCCCAAAGACGATCCGGTCGCGGTCGCTGCGGCCGCGGACGGTCACGAGGCCAGGACGCCCCCCGATCGCGTCCTTGGCGTTGGTGATGAGGTTGATCAGGGTCTGGAAGATCTCCTGCTTGGCACCACGGATGAAATCGCGCGGATCTAGGTCGACGTCCTTCGCGAGCTTGATGTTCTTCGGGAGGAGCACCTGCGCCAGAGTCGCAACGTCCTCGAGGAGAGCACCGGCGCCGATCGGCTCGTAGTCCTCCTGCCTCGTCCGGGCGTAGGACAGGAGCGACCGGATGATCGCGCGGCCGCGGTCGGCGAACGTTTCGACGCGCTCGAGGAGTGCCGAAGGAACCGCTGCCGCGTGGAGGTCGAGCACGGCGACGATGCCCTGGAGGATATTGTTAAAGTCGTGAGCGGCCGTGGCGGCCATCCGGCCCAGATCGACGACGCGCTGGCTCTGAAGATAAAGATCCTCCGCCTGGCGCTTCTTGATCGCCGCCTGCGTCGCGAGGAAATCCAGGAAGACACCCCGGAAGATCCGAGCGCTTACGATATCCTCGGGAGTCCATGCGATGGACTGCCCCTCCGTGATCTCCTGCCAGCGGGCGAACGACGCCCGGGGTGACAGGCGACCCGTCGTTTGGTCAAAGCGAAGCTGCTCGTTCGGGTTACCGCCCCAGCTGATCGTCTGCCGAACCTCTCGCCGGAACCAGAGAACGTAGGAACTTCCCCGGGCAGAGGCGGGAAGCCGAAGGGCCATGAGCCCCGACGCGAGTTTCCGCGCGGCCCAAAGCCTGGGGAGCTCTTTTCCAAGGACGTGGGTCACCAGAACGTCGTTCGGAAACTCGCGGGTTTCGAGCCAGGCGACGAGTGCGCCGAGGTCCTCCACCGGGGGTGCCTCACCGAGAACGTAGTTCTGATCGCTCCCGATCTTCACGACGACCGCGTCGGCACCGACGATCTCCCGGAGGAGGTCCCCGGACTCCGTGAAGACGACCTCGAGCGGCGTCTCCGCCGGCCGCGCGAAGATCTTCCGCGCGCGAAGCTCGGCGACCTTCTCCCGGCCCGCGGACTCCGAGTCCAGGAGGCTCTGAAGGACCGTGCTCGCGAGGACCGTTATCGTCTCCGCGAGGTTCTGCTCGGGAAGGCCGATCTCCTTCGGGGCCATGTGATGGCAGGCGACTAGGCCCCAGAGCTCCCCGTGGATCAGGATCGAGAGCACGAACGTCGCGCGAACGCCCATGTTCCCGAGGTACTCGAGGTGGATCGGTGAGACGCTGCGGAGGTTCGCGTACGTCAGATCCACGACGGCGCCGCCGGAGACGAGCGGATCCGGGGCGTAGCGGACGTCGGGGATGAGCCGGGAGAGCTTTTTCTTGTAGAGCGTCCGGGCCTGGGGTGGGATGTCCCCGACCGGGTAGTGGAGCCCCTTGTACGGCACGAGTTTTCCCCGCAGGGGCGGAGCAATCACCTCTTCGGTCACCGCACCGTTGAAGTCCGGGTCGAACCGGTAGAGCATGACCCGGTCGTACCCGAGGAGCTGCTGCACGGTCTCCACGACGGCGTCGGCCCAGGCCGCGACCGACGACGTCCGCGCGATCGCGGCGAGCCGGGTGTTCATCAACCGATGCTGGTTGATCGAAAGATCCGGCGCCGGCGAGAGGAACTCGAGACCGCGGAGACCTCCCTCGATTGGAAAGCTTCGGAAATGGACCGGGGCCCCCAAAAGATCGATCTCTCGGAGCGTGCTGGTGTCGATCGTCAGGTCGACGGGAGCGAGCGCGGGAAACGCGCGCGCCACGTCGGTTCCGAGGAGATCCACGGCCGGGTACCCCGCGGCGACGACGAGCCGCCGATTCAGCGCTACGATCCGCCGGTCGGCGTCGACGACGATCAGGTGACCGAACGGCTGGATGAACCCGGGGACGTGGATCGGCTCCTTGGCGCAGAGGTCGATCGACCCGGTGATGGCACCGGGAGTATTACCGGATTCCATCATCGCCTCCGAGGTACGCGAAGATGTTCTTCGCGTGCGCGATCACGGTCGCCCGGTCGGCGTCGGCGAAGGCGCGGGAATCGATGAATTCTTTTACTCGCCCCCAGCGTGCGGCGGGAAGCCCGGCGAGGTAGCGGTAATAGTGGAGCGCCCCGAGGTCCGCCGCGGAGAATTTTTTTTCCCAGGAGGCCATGAGATACCGGGCGCCGAGGCTCGATCCTTCGAGGACGTAGAGGAGGGCCATGAGATAGCACGGGTCCCGCGGTCTCGGTAGCGCGACGGGGACCGGGAGTTCGAGCGCTTCGAGCTCCCGCCGGAGCGGATCCACAGCGTCGCGCGTGAACCCGAGGTCCCGCGCGAACGGCGCGAGCGCCACCTCAAGGGGGTAGAGCCGGGGCAGCAGATATCGCGCCATCACAACGTAGTCGTCGTACGTGGCCTCAGGCAGCCCGGGCCGCCGAACGCTCGGTAGCTCTTCGAGGGAGCGGTGCGGGGCCGCGGTTTCGAGCTTCAATTCGGTGGTAAGTGCCATAGCGCCATCCGATTGCATATGGTCCGTTACCGAGGTTACCGTAGAGATCCGCGATCGGCCCGCGAGGAATTCTAAAGAGAGCTGAACCGTCCTAAGCGGTCGGGAGAGCGCGCTTCGGCGGAGAACGTCCGAGCGCCGTTTCGAAAACCCGATCCCCAAGTTTTGA
>JBILTI010000337.1:0-3327 GCA_044371595.1 Bacteriovoracaceae bacterium | reverse complement strand
CTAAGATTTAAATAAAGCCTGGCCCGTCACGTCAACATTTTTACCATTTCGATTCGCCTTCTCTCGATCCTTTATTCACCATTAAGGTCGGGCAGTTTTGAAGTTGCAGTGTTGGATCTTAGTGTAGATGCGCACCGGCGAGACGCGGAGGGCGGCGTTCTCCGGGACCAGTTCCCCGGCAAACGCAAGGACGGTGAACCGGGCGTTGTCGGCGGCCGCGGCGGTGCTGAGGGCGAGGCAGAACAGGGCGACGGTGGTTTTCATGGGATCTCACGGGGTTGAAGTCCCGGGAGCATACAAGACGGGGGCTTCGTTATGAAGCCCCCGTGGTGATTGTTACAGGATTTCGGGAGGGAAGGTTAGCGGTGCATTCCCGCCATCGAGCACGAGGCCCGCGCCGGCTGATCACCGCAACCCAGGGCCTGGCGCACCGTCGGGTGACGGACGACGGTCTGGCCGATGCGGTCGTTTCCGTCCGCGTAGCCGGGCTCGTTGGTGCCACAGAATCCGTCCGTCGCGTGCGCCACGGTGCGCACGGCGAAGTCCCCGGTGACACCCTGTTCGCCCATGCGCTGAGCTAGGATCTGGGTCCCCCAGTAATCCGCCGCGATCTCTTCGGCGCGGCCCGGATGCGGCCGATGGCCGCCCTGGGCGTCCTCGGTCTGGACCGGCTGCGACCCGTTCCAGTACGATGCGCTGTTGTTCAGCTGGTTGTAGCAGTCGCCCATGCGCTGATAGAGCTGCGGGTACCGCGACGGCCCGATGCTGTGGGAGAGCTCGTGGCCCATCGTAAACGCGAGGGCGTTCAAGGTCTCCTCGCGGCTCGTGCGGCGGTCAATGAGCGACTGGAGGAGGCCCGGGCAGATGTGAATCTTATTGCCCCGGTTCAGCGCGTTCGCACCGAGGCCTAAGCCGCAGAAGTGGTCGTAGCCGGCGACGGTCCGCTCGTGGTGCTGCTCGTCCGTCGACTGCGTGTTCTCGGCCCTGCGGCGGACGAGCTCCGAGGCCATGTACTCGGAACCGGAGACGAAGAACTGGACGGCGCCGAGCTGGTCAAACATACTCTGCCGCTCGTTCGCCGGGATGTTCGGATTTTCGGCGATGAGGCCCCGGAGGTTCGCCTTGACGGTGTTGAACATCGATTCGAGGTCCTGGCGAGTTACCGGACTCTGCGAGAAGACCTGATTTTCGGCTTCCCTGGCGGAGCCCATGTATGACGCGAGTCGCTCGCGCTGGTTCCGGTGTTGCCGTGGAAAGAAGCGACGCTTGAGGGCGGCCTCCATCTGAGGGATCCGGTCCTCCGGCTTCCGGACGTTGCACACCGCAGTGACCGGTTCCCGGCACTGGAGGGGTGCGTTCGGATCGCACTCCGGATCCGTGTGCGGAGCGACGACCGCCACCGGCGAGGAGCTCGAGCTTCCTCCAAAGAGTCGGGAGAAGAAGGCGAACGGCGTCGTCGTCGCCGACGGCGTGGTGGTCACCGCCGGTGGTTCACCGCGTTCGAAGGGAACCGGCGGCGGGAGCGATCCCGCGCCCGCGAGGGAGCTCGAAACCTGTGGTTCCGGGGTCCCGTCCAGCGACGGAAGCGCCTGCGCAGCGGTGGTTAGAGTGACGGTTAAGACTAGGGTGCCGAGATTTTTCTTGTTCATACTTGAACGGACTCATCGGCAAAATATGGAAATTTTTGAGCGAGATTTTTTTGGGGTAATTTCGAGAACTTAAAAAACCGAGATCAGGAATAAGCCGGATTCTGTATTAAACTATCATTCCTCTAGGCCCGGAGTTACCCCCGGACTCAAGCACCCTACCCGTGAGCTCCTCGAGCAGACTCAACGCTCACCTACATGGGCTTGCACCTCGTAGAGTTTACCTGATTTCACTACGCACCCGGGCCGAAGCTCGGGCCATACATCCTTTCTGTTGCACTTGTCCTCGTCTCACGACGGACGGGCGTTACCCGCTACGATGCTCTATGGTGTCCGGACTTTCCTCCCCCGTTGCCGGCGGCGATAGTCCCCTGATCTCGGTGAAGGGCTTATATAGCGAATCTAGGAACCATAAGGCAAGAAGATCCTCGAACATTGCGGACAGGTCTTGAGGTTCTTCTGCGTGTCGATCTCCGACTCGTCGATTCGGGAAATCTTGTAGCGGCAGAGATAGCAGCTCCCGTTCTCGACGCGGGTGAAGGGCCCCTGGGCCAGGTTCTTCGCGGTCGTCTTTTCGAGCACCGTCCGGAAGTCGCCGGGGAGTTCCTCCAGTAGCAGCGAGCGTCGGAGTTCGAGGTTCCGAAGTTCGACGGTTATCCGCGCCCGCTCCTCCGCGACTTCAGCCGAGATCTCGGCGATGGTTTTATCGAGTCCGATCACGAACTCTCGCGCTTCGCCGAGCTCGCGCTCGGAGTCGTCGAGCTGTCCAAGGAGCTCGAGGCCCCGCTCCTCGAGGCCGCCGATCTCGGCCGTAAAGGCGGCAATTCTTTTTTCGTCACTCCCGAGTTCCAACAGCCTTTGTTTTTGTTCCGCCGCGATCCGGAGCCGCGCCTCGACGTCGGCGATGGCCGCGCTTGCGGCGACGACGTCTTGCCTGAGTTTTACCGTCCGCGCATGCGCCTCCCGTCGTCTGTCATTCAGGTTACTTAGCCGGCCCTCATGCTCGAGGCCCTGCTGCTGAAATCCCGCCCACATCTTAGACACCGAAGCGATCTCTTTTAATTTCAAAAACCAGTCAACACTCACTTCAATTTCCTTCGATTTCGACGATAATAATTACCACCATGAAAGCCACCCTAACTTACCTTAAAAAGCTCGAACTCTTCAAGGAACTGGACGACCATAAGGACGGTCAGTTCTTCGCCGTCGCCGACCAGCGGGTGAAGAACCATCTTCCGCAGTGGATCTCCTTCTCGCCGAACGTTTTCTGGGTGAAGCAGCCGGAGGAGGAGAAGAACCTCGAGGTCTTCGGCAATGCCGTTGAGTTTTTCCTGAAGCAGGGGATCTCCCGGACGTCGACGATCTACGCGATCGGCGGCGGGGCCACGACGGACCTCGCGGGCTTCGTCGCGGCGACGATCCAGCGTGGGGTGAGCTGGGTCGCGATTCCGACGACGCTCCTCGCGATGATCGACGGCTCGATCGGCGGCAAGGTGGCCGTGAACATGCCCCAGGGGAAGAACCTCGTCGGCGCCTTCCACCTGCCCGAGCGGGTGCTCATATGCGGCGACTTCCTCACAACGCTCTCGGAGAAGGAATGGATGTCCGGCAAGGGGGAGGTCCTGAAGTACGGCCTCCTTTCGCGCGACGTCTACGACCTCATCCTCCAGACGGCACCGAT
>JBILTI010000334.1:0-3338 GCA_044371595.1 Bacteriovoracaceae bacterium | reverse complement strand
CCCCGGCGTGTTCACGACGATCCGGTTGAAGAGGGTCTTCCCCGTGTCGCCATTCAGGAACAGCGTCTGCCAGGTCCGCTGGTTGACGTAGACGAAGCGCTTCTCGAAGCTCTTGCTGTTGTAGCGGTAGACGCCGCGGATCGTGAGGAGCTCGGAGCGGAGGTCGCCGGACACGTCCTGGTAGTTCAGCACAAGCTGGTCCCCAACGGCGAACTTGAAGAGCGTCGCGAGTTCCTTTCCGATGACCACCCCGCCAACGTCGCCGTCGTCAACGAAGCCGCCGGCGACGATCCGGTCGGCGATCGGGAGGAGCTTCCGGTGGAGCTCCGGCGCCACCCCGACGACGAAGAGGCCCGCTGCCCCCTCGGGCGTGGAGATGTTCCCGTCGAGGACGACCTCCGGCGACGCCGCGACCACCGGCGGCGCCTCGACGCGGGCCCGAAGCTCCGGCGTGTAGGGGAGCGGCCGCCCCGAGTCCGTGGTCTTCGCGTAGAGAGGGTCCTGGAGCTGGAAGAAGCCGGTGTTCGTGTTCACCACGGCCTCCTCGATCTGCGCGTTCAGGCCGTCGAAGAACGCGATCACCCAGACGGCGATGACCACCGCGAGGGAGACCGAGAAGCCGATAAAGAAGCTTCGGCCCGTATGCCGGCGGATGCTCTTCCAGGCAAATTTGAAAAGGTAGCGGTTTTCGTCGTTCAGCATATAATCTACTTATGAATCCAGGTTTCGCCGCCCACGAGGTTAGCCGCGTCTTCTTATTGACTGTCCCGCTCATCGTCGGCGGCGTGGTTCACATGATGGCTGTGAAGGCGGATATCCTATCTTACTTTAAGAAGCCGATACATCAAAGCTGGTTCGGCCGAAACAAAACTTGGCGCGGCTTCCTCGTGATGCCCCTCGCCACCTGGCCCGGCGTCCTCTTGGCCCGCGCCCTGGAACCGGCGTTTGAGCTAAACGCACCACTATTCGCCGGCCACTCGACGATCCTGCTGGCGCTCCTTTTGGGCCTCGGCTACTGCCTGGCCGAGCTTCCGAACTCGTTCGTGAAGCGCCGGCTCGGCGTCCGCGAGGGCCAGCCGTCGGAGCGCTTCACGTGGTTCTTCGTCGTCCTCGACCAGGCCGACTCGGCCATCGGCTGCCTCCTCGCGTACCGGCTGCTGATCCCGATTGGCGCCGGAACGATGGCGCTGGCCGTCGCCGTTGGCACGGTCCTCCATCTCCTCATCAATGTCGGCCTCTACCTCGCGGGCATCCGCAAGAATCCGCTCTAGGAAGTACTCATGCTCAGACGCCTCCTGGTCTACCTCAACGAAATGTTTCCCGCGTCCGCGTTCGCCGGGTCGATCCTGACCGCGGTCGCCGTCCAGCTGGCCTACCTCCGGCTCTTCGACGTCCGCCCCGGAGCGCTCCTCCTACTGGTGGTCCCGGGCCTGGTGCTGACCTTCGTCTCGCTCCTGATCCGGGTGATGGACGAGTTTAAGGACTACCAGGACGACCTCACGAATTTTCCGGAGCGGCCCCTTCCTTCGGGGCGGGTCCGGAAGGAGGACCTCCGGGCGCTCGGGTTCTTCTGCGTTTTCATGGTCCTCTTCCTGAGTCTCACGTCGGTGACGCTCCTCGCCTGGGCCCTCGCGACGCTCGCCTTCACGTACCTCATGCTGAGGTGGTTCTTCGTCGAGCCGGTCCTGCGGCGGAGCCTGCCGCTGGCCTTCGTCTCGCATCACCCGATCGTGCTCTTTAACTTCACCTACCTCCTCCTGGCGTGCACCGAGGTCTCGCCGGCGGTGACCCTCGACCGGGCCTGGTACATCCTTCCCGTCTGCCTGATCTTCACGAACTGGGAAGTGGTCCGGAAGATCCGGGCGCCGGAGCAGGAGACCGCGTACACGACGTACTCCAAGATCTTCGGGCCCCGGCCCGCGATCATAATCGCTCTGGCGCTCCAGGCCACCTACACCGTCGCCGTCCTCGCGATCTTCGAAAAACTACAGACGCCGATGCTCCTCCGCGGCGGCTTCCTGGCCCTCCAGGGGACGCTGGTCTTTCCGTCGGCGCGCTTCCTCGTGACGCTCCGGCTCCCGAAGCCGCTTAAGCCGATCGCCGAGGCCCAGATCCTCCTGGTCGTCGCCGCGCTCCTCGTCGGGGCGCTCCTATGAGCGTGATCGCGGAGATGCGTCCCCTCGCGCCGACGTCCGTCGTCGGCGGCAAGGGACACCAGTTGCAGAAGCTCGTCTCCTGGGCGGCCCCGGTTCCGCCGTTCTTCGTCCTGACCACCGAGTGTTACCGCTGGTACCAGCGGCACGGCGCGTTTCCGCCGTCCCTAGAGGAACGGTTCCGGCGCTTCTTCCGGGAGTATCCCTCGGCGGCGCTCCGGAGCTCGATGATCGCCGAAGACGCCGCCGACGCGAGCTTCGCCGGGCTCTTTGAAACCGTCCTCGACGTCCGGGAAGACGGCTGGCCCCGGGCCCTCACGGCGGTGTACGCGTCCGTCGCGAGCGACCGGGTCCGGGAATACGTCGCCCGGAAGGGGATCGCCGTCGACCTCGCGATGGCCGTGGTCGTCCAGGCCCTGGTCCCCGTGGAAAAGAGCGGCGTCCTCTTTACCCGCTCTCCGGTTCCGCCGACGGCGACGGTCGCGATCGACGCTGCCTTCGGCATGGGTGAAGGCGTCGTCTCGGGCCACGCCGACGTGGACACCTACCGCCTCGCCCGGACCGGCGAGCTCGTGGCCTCGACGCTCGCGGGTGAAGCTCCTGTCCTCGGGCCTGGGGAGCTGGACCGGCTCCTGAAGCTGGCGCTCGAGCTCGAGGCGAAGGCCGGTGCCCCGAGCGATATCGAGTGGGGGATTAAGGACGGCGCGCTCCACCTGTTTCAGATCCGGCCCATCACCCGGAGCTTTCCGCCGCTGGTCTACTTCGTCGACACCAACCTCTCCGAGTCCTATCCGGGGGTCGTAAGCCCGTTCACCGCGGCCTTCGTGAAGAAGGCCTACGAAAACGTCTTCCGCGAGTCCGCGGTCCTGATGGGCGCCCACGGTGCGCGGCTCGAGACCCTCGGCTTCCACTACGCGCACCTCATCAGCTGCGTGGATAACCACCTTTATTACAACCTCGAGCACTACTACGCCGTCCTCCGGGCGCTCCCCGGCGGCGAGCGGAACATCGCCAACTGGCACAAGATGATCGGCGGGAAGATGGAGGGACACCGGATCCCGTACCACGCGACGGAGCTCACTCCGCTCGAAACCGTCCAGACCGTCGCTGCGCTCCTGCGGCTCCTCGCAGGCCACCGGCGCGTCTTCGACCGGCTCCTCGCGGACCTCGATCGCCTCCGGGCCG
>JBILTI010000333.1:0-3342 GCA_044371595.1 Bacteriovoracaceae bacterium | reverse complement strand
GAACGGAACGTACTCGGCCGGGAGCACCTGGAGCCCAACCAGGTGGGAGAACGCGAAGATCGCAGCGACGAGCATGCTCGTGACGTTCTTCCCGCCGACCTGACCCACGAGGAAGCGCTGGAAGGTCTGCCGGAACACCAGCTCCTCGAGGATCGGGGCGAAGAACAGGAGGTGCCACTCGAGCCCGGAGAGCAGCCGGAACGGCGTTTCGATGTCCATGTACCAGATCGCCGCGAGGGCGCCGACGGCGAGGAGGACGATCTCGGCCGTGGCCTTCCCGGTCTGCCGGTTAACGTGCCAGCGGAACTTCCACGGCAGGCGGAAGATGAACGAGACGCCGAGGGCGAAGAAGAGATCGAAGATGTAGGAGAACGAGATCGCCGACGGAAGCTTGTGCCAGGGGAGCCCCCAGGAAAACCCGAAATAAATTGCGACGAGCAAAAAAAAGCCGATCAAACGATTTCTCCAACCTGCGCCAGCTGATGCAGTAGCTTGGTTATTTCATCATAGAACTGCGGCTTTGTAACTTTGATTATTTGCTGGAAGGCCGGCGTCTTGCTCTGGCCGTGGCCCTGGTCCTTGTCGTTGAAGACGACGATCAGAAGAGCGGCGTCGGCCTGGAGATAGAAAAAGATGTCGAGGTTAAAGGCGATCAGCCGGAGGACCGTCTCGCCGGTCTCCGGAACGCGGCCCGAGAAGCAGGCGGCGGTGAGGAGCAGGTCCGGGTTAGACCGGAGGTTCGCGAGCGCCCGCGCGAGCGTCGCGAAGGTCGCCTGGATCCACTGCAGGGCCCGGGTCTCGGCCTGAATGTCGAGGGCCGTTGCCCCCGAGACCGGCGTCAGCATGAACTCGTGGTTCGCCTCGAGGCCGTACTTCAGCGTCGAGTGGATGGCGAGGTTCATGAGCGACCGGGGCTCCGCGAGGGGTTCCCGGAGGCGCTTGCGGCGGACGATCTTCCCGTCCTCGCAGAACTGGAGCTCGTCGCCCGGACCACGGAGCCAGTGGATCACCTTAGTCTTAGCCCCGTGGACCTCGACGGTCCACTGCCGGCGGCCGGGCCACGGTACCGACGTCGCGGCGAGA
Organism: Bacteriovoracaceae bacterium; assembly: GCA_044371595.1. Lineage (GTDB taxonomy): Bacteria > Bdellovibrionota > Bacteriovoracia > Bacteriovoracales > Bacteriovoracaceae > Peredibacter. The sequence continues at coordinate 2,259 of JBILTI010000333.1, read as the reverse complement.
TCGAAGTTCCAGGTGACGACGCGCCAGTGGCTCTCGCGGGGACTGAACTCGAGGAAGAGGTCTTTCGGCTCGCGGCCGAGGAAGCCCCAGAAGCTCACGGGAAGATCTTCCCGAGGCTGTACTCGTGGAAGCCCGGGGCCTCGTGGTCCGGGTGGTAACCCTCGATCGTGTAGCCCTGCCGGAGCTTGATCGCGATCATCGCGTGGTTGGTCGAAAAGATCGTCGTCATGACCTTCCGGAGTCCGTTCCGCCGGCACTCGTCTTCTATCGCCTGGGAAAGGCCCTGACCGAGGCCACGTCCCCGGAACTCGTCGAAGACCGTCGTCTTGACCGTCTCCGCGAGGGTCGGCGTCTTCGCCACGTAACCGGTGACGCCGATCTGGACGCCGTCGTGGAGGGCCCGGTAGTAGCGGGTCCTCCCCTGCATGATCTTCTCCGCCGAAGGGAGCCACGGCGAGGTCGGATAGTAGCGGGCGAAGATGGCCGCGAGCTCGGCGGCGGCCGCCGCGTTGCGGGTATCGTAGGGGACGAGGTCGATGTTCACGGTCGGTGCTCCCGGAAGTGGTTCAGGATGTCGTTCCAGTCCGCGGCGGAGAACAGGAGCTCTCGGTCCGACGCTCGCACGAGGCCCTCGGCGACCGCGTGGTCGAGGAAGGCCAGGAGGTGGTCGTAGTAGCCGTTCACGTTCAGGAGGGCGATCGGCTTCCGGTGAAACCCCAGCTGTCGCCAGGTGAGGATCTCGAAGAGTTCGTCCATCGTGCCCATCCCGCCGGGGAGGATCAGGAACGCATCGGAGAGATCATACATCAACTTCTTCCGGTCGTGCATGTTCTTCACGACGTGAAGCTCCGTGAGGTCCGCGTGGGCGATCTCCTTCGTCATCAGGGCCTCGGGGATGACGCCGGTGACCTGGCCACCCCGCTCGAGGAGCCGGTCGGCGAGGGCGCCCATGATCCCGATCCCGGCGCCTCCGTAGACAAGACCGATCCCCTCCCGCGCGAAGGATTCCATCAGCGTCGCTACGACGGCGCTCACCGCCGGATCATGGCTGGCGTTTGCGCCGCAGAAGATGCAGATCTTCACGGGGACCTCCGGGCCGCGAACCGGAGGTAGAGGAGCTCGACGACCAGGAAGCCGCCGAACGCGAGGTAGAAGCCGCCGGTCTTCCAGAAGAGCCAGGTCGTCGTAGAGGCGCGGACGGCCACCCACGCCATGAAGGCCGCGAAGGCCGTGAGGAAGAGGCAGAGGTGCCACTCGAGGGTCCGGTAGAACGCTGCGGGCAGCGGCGGGGTCTGCTTCAGGTCCCGGAGCATGTCGAGGAGGAGCGATTCGTTCCGGAGCTTCTTCGCGACGAGGAAGCCCCCGAGGGCGAGGCCCGTGAACGTCGGCTGGAGCTTGAAGAAGATCCCCTCCTTCGCGACGAGGGCGATCCCGCCGAGCCCCATGATCAGGGCGAGGTTTAGCTTCGAGAGCGTGTGCACGTGGCCCGAGAACTTCTTTTCGAGGAGGATCTCAACGACCCCGAGTACGGCGCCGCCGACGAGGGCGACCTCGAGGCCGTAGTAGGTTTCGAGGTACCAGTACGCGAGCGCCGGAAGAAACGACAGGAGGAAGTAGGGCTTATGGGCGGTGTCCATGATGCCCGAAATCTTATGCTATTTTGCGCAACTTTTCCTCACAATAGATGAGGTATTCTTCCCTAAAGTTGACCGGATCGAGGATCTCGACGTTTTTCCCCAGAGTCATCAGCCAATCGAACAGGGATTCGCAGGGTTCGACGTAGGCCGCCCAGATGAGGTCCCCGTGCGGGTTCGTAATCATGCACGGCTTTCCCAGGAAATGGTGATCCGGGAAGAGACTGATTGATTGCGGATCGTGGATCTTCAGGATCAGCCGCGTCTCGCGCTCGTTCATTGCCCGGATGGCGGTGATGAACTCCTCGACCTCAAACGCCGTGACCTTCACCGGCGCCCCCTTCTGGAGCTCCCGGTACGTCTGCACGTCCCGGAGCGGCACCACAGTGAGGCAGTGGTCCTCGAAGTCCTCGGCGATGAGCGAGAGCTGGCCCTCGAGGTGGAGGACCTTGCATGGGGCGAGGACGTAGGCGCGGCCGTCGACGGTCTCGAGGCGGACGAGCTGGCGCTCGTGGATCCCGGCCTCGAAGTCCTGGATCATCCGCTGCTGCGTCTCCGAGAGCTCCTGGTCCCAGAGGTCGATCTGGTTCACGAGCTCCATCACGACGCGGATCGGGCCGTTTTC
>JBILTI010000174.1:0-5065 GCA_044371595.1 Bacteriovoracaceae bacterium | reverse complement strand
ACTAAGATTTAAATGAAGCCTGGCCCGTCACGTCAACATTTTTACCATTTCGATTCGCCTTCTCTCGATCCTTTATTCACCATTAAGGTCGGGCAGTTTAAAGCTCTTTTCGATGACCGACACGCGGCAGAAGGAAGCCCTCTCCTTTACCGACGTCGTCGCCGCGACGATCGTCCTCTTCGAGGAACAGCTGAAGCTCCGGAAGATCGCGCTCCGGGTGGACGTCGATCTCGGGCAGATGATCTTCGCGCACCCCGGGGAACTGGTGCAGGTCCTCTCGAACATGATCATGAACTCGATCGACGCCGTGGCATCCCTCGAGGACCGCTGGATCCGCATCGCGGGCAACGTCGCGGGCGGAAAGGTTCGACTCACCGTCACCGACAGCGAGGCCGGGATCCAGGAAGAGCTCCGCCAGAAGATCCTTCAGCCCTTCTTTTCCACTGAGGAAACGGGCAAGGGCCAGGGCCTGGGTCTGTCGATCTGCGAAGGGATCACCCGCGAACACGGGGCGCCCTCTACTACGACGACGCCTCTCCTAACACGTCGTTCGTGATCGAACTTCCGGCGCCGGTTCCCTAGCGCGGACAGGGTTCCGCGGCGCGGGTCGCGCGGAGCTTCATCATCATCTTGTGGTACTGGAAGGACGGCGGATCGGTCTCGTCGATCCGGTGGTCGGGCCGGAGCTCCAGGCACCGAGTCCGGAGGAGCAGTTCCCAGAGCCCTGGGTTCTGGTCGAGCTTCGCCCGCAGCGCCGAGAGGATGAGATCGTAGTGGACGGCGGAGCCGGGGCCCTCGTCGAAGTAGTCGAAGAAGCTCGTTCCCCAGCTGACGTCGACGAGGCCCCGTTCGCGGTAGATGCGGTTGGCGGCGTTACCGGCGTCCTTCGCGGCGAAGGCGACCATGCCTTCGACGGCCTCCCGGGTGTGGGGAAACGAAATCCCGTGGCGGGGGTCGTCCGGGAGCGCCGGATCGGGATACTTGAGCGACTGCCAGAGGCCCTCGACGGAGGCGAAGCGCTTCCCCGCCAGCACGAACGGCATCGGCGCGAAGTTCGAGAACACCCCGAGCTCCGTGCGCTTCGAAAGGATGACCTCGCCCGGGCCCGCGTCCTGGGGAAGGATCTCCCAGCTCCGGGCCTCGCTACGGGGGACCTCCAGGAACCAGTCGGCGGGAAAGTCCGTCGCCGCGGCGGGGACCGCGAAAAGGATGAGGAAACAGACGAGGAGGAGGTTCATGCGTCGACGCTATCGCAGGGGACGGCGGATGATCAAGCTTTCTTCAACGGAAGGGTCACGGAAAACTTCGCGCCCTCCCCCGGTGCGCTTTCGAGGGTGATCTCACCCCGGTGCGCCACGACGATCTGCCGGGACACATAGAGGCCGAGGCCTAGACCGCTGATCTTCCGCGAATCCGCGGCCCGCTCGAAGCGCTCGAAGACCTTCGCCTGGAGGTGGTGCGGAATCCCGGGCCCCGCGTCGGCGATGGTGAAGAGGATCCGGTCACCGAGGTTCTTGAGCTCCAGTCGGATCGGCGACCCCGCCGCGTACTTCAGGGCGTTCGAGAAGAGGTTCGATAGGAGCTGCTCGAGCCGCGTCTGATCCCAGTAGCCCACCATCTCGCCCTCGTGGTGAAAGGAAACGTGGTGGCCTCCGAGGCGAACCTGGTCCTTGTACTTCGTGAGCACGTTGAGGACGACGGTAGTGATGTTCGTCTTGGTCCGCCGCAGCTCGAGCTTCCCGAGCCGAAGCCGGGTCACGTCGACGAGGTTATCCATGAGGCCGATGAGCTCCTTCGTCGACTGCTCGCAGACATCGAGCGACTTCAGGATCCGGTCCGTGAGCCCCTCGCCGGTGCGCTTCACGAGCTGCAGGTTCAGGAGGAGCTTCGTCACCGGCGTCCGAAGCTCGTGGCTCGCGACGCTCAGAAACTCGTCCCGCATGCGGAGCGAGTCCTCGAGGTCGCTGATGGTCTTCTTATCCGTCTTATCCCGGATGATCAGCGAATAACCGGTCAGTTCTCCGTCCCGGTCCCGGAGCGCGGTGAGGCGGAACTTGGCCCAGTACCGATCGCCCTCCAGGGTGAAGCGCCAGCCGGCGTCCTCCAGAACCTCCTCCTTCTTGGCGGCGAGCTCGAGGTGAAGGAGCGGCGTTCCCTCGCGCACTTCCTGAGGGGTGTAGAACAGGGAGAAGTGCTTTCCGACGAGCTCCGGGCCCCGGGAGCTCTTCTGCCGAAAGGGGCCGGCGTTCCAGCTCTTGATGACCCCGCACGGGTCGAGGAGCAGGACGTCCTGCTCGGTGCCGGGTTCCGCCGCCGCCCCGGAGAGATCCCGGATAAAGATTCCGTACCCCCGGGCCCTTCCGTCGGCGCTCTCCCAGGGCCGGACCTTGAGGCTCGCCCAGTGCTGGTCACCGCCGCAGCCGGAGACCCAGAGGCGCGTCTCCGTTTCCCCGGCGCCGAGGACGACGGTGACGAAGGTCGCGAGGGGAAGCCCCGTCAGCGGCGCGGGCCCCAGGAGCGCGGCCGCGGTAGCGTTCGCCGAAAGGATGACGCCGCGGTGATCGACGAAGACGATCGCGTAGTCGGAGATCGCGTCGAGGCAACCGAGGAGGTCCGGAACGGACACCCCGGCGGGCGCGGAGACGGTCTGCGGAAAGAGTTCGGCGTAGCTCAAGTCATCACCTCGTCCTATAGTGATGCCATCCGTAGCCGAGCGCCGTCAATGCGAATAAAAAAGGCCGGGGCGAAACCCGGCCAATTAATGCTTACACTCTAAAGCGAACCTTAAGCCTCACGGATCACGTACTTGTCTTTGCCCTCGTCGACCATCTCCTTCAGCTCCTTGCCGACCTTGAAGAACGGGACCTTCTTCGGAGAGACCTTGACGACCTTTCCGGTCTTCGGATTGCGGCCCTCGTAGGCCTTGTAGTTTCTGTTCGCGAAGGAGCCGAAGCCGCGGATCTCGATCCGTTCGTCGTCGAAGAGTGCCTGGATCATGCTATCGAAGCAGATGTTCACGATCTTCTCCGCCTGGTGGTGCGGAAGGTTCGCTTGTTTCTCAATCACGGCAATCAAATCGGCTTTCGTCATGATCCTCTCCTGTTACTGCACGCCCGGAGTACGAAAGTCCGGGTCTTTATCATTTTGAAGGCTTGTCGGATGATTCCAATAAAAATTTAGTTGGTGCCTCTAAGCCTCGGCAAGTCCCCAATCAATAAAAAGTCCTTACTTACAACTAAGTATACGGAAAAATTCGCGCTTGTGGGAAATAATCTAATGCCCGAGTCCTCCCGGCCTAGAATAGGGCTAAGGTAAGGCCGAGAAGATTCGATAAGTCGTTGAGGATTAAGGACTATGAGCTCACGATTAGACAAATTCACGAAGACCGCCGGGGTGCTCTGCCTGCTCGGGCTCTTCGTTTCCTGTCAGGACACGATTCCGAACCGCTCGACGATCACCGACGGGAAGTCCGTGAACACGCCGCCGACCTGCGAGGCGGACGAGGAGCTCGTCACCGAGGGCGAAGGCGAAGAGGCGGTCCAGGTATGTAAGCCGAAGGCCACGGGCCGCCCCAGCAACGCGATCATGTGGAAATCCGACTTCTGCGGCTGCAAGGACGGGAAGCCCGTGACGCTCGGGAACTGCGCGACCTTCTGCGCGGGAAAGAACACCGGCGGCGCCGAAACCCTCTTCGCGAGCTTCACCGTCACCGAGGCGATCTCGCTCGGGGGCCTCGGGAACGTCTCGGCCTGGTGCCGGACCCCGCTTCCCGGCGACACCCAGAACCCGGAGTGCGAGCTCCAGGCGAAGGACGAGGCCGGGGACGTCACGAGCCTCGCCGTGAACGTCGCCGCGAACAGTAGCTCCCTCACGGCGAACATCCAGGATGGGCTCGCGTACGACAAGACCTACGTCCTCACCCTCGTCGAGAAGGTCTCCGGCGCCAAGTCGAACTCCATCCAGCTCATCAAGTTTTCACCGACGACCAACCTCTCCCTCCTGGGCCCGCTGAAGAACGCGCCGATCTCCCAGTACACGTGCATGGTCCGGGAGTTTTCGACGGACGAAGCGACCGGCGACATCTTCTACGAATCCGCCTACCGGCTCCACTTTTACTTCATTCCGCGGCTCCCGCCGAAGCCGATCCCGGCGGGGAACTCGCAGCTGATCTGCCACGACATCTTTAATCCCCTGTATGGCCTAGTCGACCAGGAGCTCTACCCGCGGTTCGAGCAGATCCCGGGCGTGTTTAACCTCTGGGACACGATGGATCCCCGCTTCTACGACAACAACGGCAACGGGGCGATGGACGTGAACGAGGTCATCATCCAGAAGACGAAGAACTTCGGGGGCACGATCCCGACGGGAACAAACTTCTTCCAGCCCTTCGCCTGGCCCGGTGCGCCGGAGCTCGAGTCCGAGGCCGGCGGAAACAATTCCTCCGGAAGCACTACGACTCAACCGACGCTCCCGCTCGGCTACTACATGGCGCCGTGGATCGACCAGACGACGTTCCGCTCCTACTGCCTAAACTCGACCCACTACAACAGCTCGAACCCGCTCTTCAAGGCAATGCGGGACATCATCGGCGTGGACACGGAGGGGATCTACATCGGCGAGAAGACCCCGGAGGCGGTCACCACGAGCACGGGCACGGTCACCACCGGCTTCAGCGACTACATCCTGATCCGGGAGACGGATCTGAAGGCGGTGTGGTTCTACGTCAACGCCGGCGTACCGACGGCGCCGACCGACGCCAACGTCGCGAACAACGCGGTCTTCTTTTACTATCCGCTCAACAAGGCCTCGCCATTCGTCAAAACCTCGACCCAGCGGATCTTCCGTGTAAAGGGCGCGAACGAGTTTAACTCGGGGAACTCGAACCAGACCACCGGAGGAACGGGATCAACCCCGACCGGCGGCTCGACGAGCTACCCGCCGCACGACCGGAAGATCGGCTGCGTTCCGAAGTTCTAGCTCTTGGTGATGTGGGCGTAGACGATCTCCGCCGCGGGTGCCAGCTCGGCTTCGAACATGCGGTAGAAGAAGCCGAGCGAAAGGAACA
>JBILTI010000097.1:0-6580 GCA_044371595.1 Bacteriovoracaceae bacterium | reverse complement strand
GCTCCAGTCCTTTCCGAAAACGATCTTCTTAAAGAGCCAGCCGAGGACGACGAGGCAGACCCAGATCCCGGCGTAGATCTTGAAGTCGCCCTTCCGGTGGAAGATGCCGATCAGCGCGGGCATCGCCTTGTCGTCCCGGACGATGTCCACTACGCAATCCATGACTCGCGGATTGTTCAGGAGAAAGCGCGAGAGGTAGACGTCCTTGAGGTTTTCCAGGAGCTGCTTCCGGACCTCCTCGGGGGGCCTACTCTTGAGCGGCGAGTCCTTGAACATCGTCTGAACCAGCGTCACGACCTGCGGATTCATGAGGGCCGCCGTGTCGATCTTCTCGTAGCCGAGCTTCTTCAGCTGTTCGGGGATGCTCACGACCTGGTCGCTGAGGTTCTCGCGGACCTGGTTGATCTTCACGGCCGCTTCCGTCTGCTTCTTTCGGTCGTCCTCGAGCTCCCGCAGGAGCTCGTCGTCCTCTTCCTGGGCAAGGCCTGGAAGGGACAACGAGCAGAGCAGGAGCAGGATCAGGAACCTCATGCCACGGTTTTTTTGGCCACGAACTTTTCATAGAACGCCGTCATCGGAATCGCGATGAAGATCGTCGAGTAGACGCCGAGGATTACGCCGATGGTCATCGCGAAGAAGAAGTCGTGGATCACGGAGCCGCCCCAGACGAGCATGACGACAGAGACGCCGAGGACCGTCGCCGACGTGATAATCGTCCGGGACATGGTCTCGTTCAGCGCGCGGTTAATTGTCTCGAAGGTCGAGAGCTCCGGGTGCATCGTCTCGATCTCTCGAACCCGGTCGTAGATCACGACCGTGTCGTTCACCGAGTAGCCGATGATCGCGAGGAGGGCCGCGACGATCTGAAGGGAGAATTCCTTCTGCGTGAGGATGAAGGCGCCGATGATGATCGTCACGTCGTGGATGAGCGCGGCGATCGCGCCGGGAGCGAACTTGTAGTCGAAGCGGAGCGCCAGGTAGATCATGATCGCGAGGATCGCCCACATGAGGGCCTTGAACGCGGAGGTCCGGAGTTCGGCGCCGGCCTTCGGGCCCACGATGTCGTTCTTCAGGATCTCGTACTTCCCCTCCCCGTACTTCGTCGTGAGGACGCTCGCGACCTGGTTCGAGATGGCGTTGAGGTCGCCCTTGTCGCTGTCGAGCTTCAGGAGGAACTCGTTCTGCGTCTCGTCCCCGATGCTCTGAAGCTGGGAGAGCGGGACCTTGTTCTCGTTCATGAGCTCGCGAAGCTCCCCGAGCTCCACGCGCTGAGAAAACTTGACCTGGACCTCGACCCCGCCGCGGAAGTCGACGCCGTAGTTGAGGCCCCTGGTAAAGAAGGCGATGATCGTGCCGAGGACCAGCACTAGGGAAAGCGTTCCGAAGACCTTGAACTTTCCGACGTAATCGACATTGAAATTAGTGAGTGCCATAAATCTAGTCCTTTAAATTAAATGCTCAATGTTTTCCGTGTACCCTTACCGACGTAGAGTTCGAAGAGCACCTTGCTCACGAAGTACGAGGTGTACACAGTGGTACAGATCCCGATCAGGAGGGTCACGGCGAAGCCGCGCACCGGTCCGGTTCCGAAGTTCAGGAGGCAGAGCCCCGCGAGCGCCGTCGTAATGTTGGCGTCGGCGATCGCCCAGAAGGCCTTTTCGAAGCCCGTACGGACGGCCTCGAACGGCGTCATCCCGGCGCGCATCTCCTCGCGGATCCGCTCGTAGATCAGGATATTCCCGTCGACGGCCATCCCGACCGTGAGGGCGATCCCCGCGATCCCCGGAAGCGAGAGCGTCGCGCCCACGAGGATCAGGCACGAGAGGGTAAAGAGCACGTTAAGGAGGATCGTCGCGGTGGCGATCACGCCGGAGAGCTTGTAGTAGAAGCACATGAAGGCGAGGACCAGGAAGGAGCCGATGAGCGCGGCCAGCTGGGCCTTGTCGATGGCGTCGGCGCCGAGGGACGGCCCGACCACCCGCTGCTCTTCGAAGACAAGCTCGACCGGGAGCGCGCCGGCGCGGAGGACGAGGGCGAGGTCCCGGGCCTCCATCATGGTGGCGTTGTAGTCGCCGGCGCCGAGGGTGATCTGCGCCGATCCGCCGGCGATGCGGCCTTGGACGACCGGGGCCGAGTAGACGTTTCCGTCGAGGACGATGGCGAGGCGCTTGCCGATGTTCGCACCGGTGATCTGTTCGAAGATCTTCGCCCCCTGGGGTTTAAACTCAAGGCCCACGTACGGCCGGTTCTGCTCCTGGTCGATCCGGACTACGGCTTCCTGGAGCTCTTCCCCGGTGAGCGACGTGCCGGCCTCGACGAGGTAGGGCTCCAGGCCCGTGACCTCGTTGGTGTTCTTGTTGATCGTCTTCGAGAAGGCGATCTCGAAGCCCTTCGGGAGCTCAGCCGTGAGGTTCGCGTTGATTGCGGCGACGTGGTCGGACCAGCGCTCCCCTTTCTTGTATTCGATGCCGGCCTTCTTGACCTTCTCGAGCCACTCGTTCAGCTGCGGCAGGGCCACGTCGTCGTTGACGAACTTGAACTCGAGCTTGGCGGTCCGGCCGATAAGGTCCTTCGCGCGAGAGATGTCCTTGACGCCCGGGAGCTGGACCACGATCCGGTCGCTCCCCTGGGAGACGATCTCCGGCTCGGTGACGCCGAACTCGTCGATCCGGTTCCGGATGACTTCGATCGACTTCGAGAGCGCGGTCTCTTCGATCTCGCGTAAGAAATCGCGGCCCAGGCCGTACTGGAGCGTCGTCCCTTCGTCGCGGGTGATCCGGAGCGGATAGCTGTAGAACTCGCGGAGCTTATCCTTGGCGGCCTCCCGGTCGCTCTCCTTGGCGAGGAGGAGCGTATGCTTGGGATCGCGCGGATCGCTCGCGTCGAGGGTCCCGATCGTCGACTCGATCCCGATGTCTTTCAACGTCGCCTGGGCCTTCCGGGCGTAGGCGATGACCTCGTCCCGGTAGACCTTGTTGAAGTCGATCCCGAGGACCATGTAGAGGCCACCCTGGAGGTCGAGGCCCAGGTTGATCTTCGCCTTTACCGGAAACGCGCCGTCTTCCTTTAAGCCGAAGAACGTCGGCGCCGTCGCCGCGAGTGACGAGATCACCAGCACCGCTAACAAACTAAATCGAAACCACCATCCCTTGGCCATGTCTTCTCCATATCGTAAAGGGTCGCTCACAATAACTAAGATTTGAAAATTCTAAACAATTTCGAAAGTTAGAGCAATGAGAGATGGCGGGTTTCGCGGATTTTACCGGCGACCGAACGGTCGCCGGCGGGGGGAGATCGATGATCAGGTGGGAGTCGAGTCCTTCTTTTCTTCCGTAGGGGCAGGCGTGGTCTCGTCTTTCCGGTCCGCGGCGTCAACCACATGCTTCGGCGCGGCCTCGCTGGCGCCGTCCTCTCCACTATTCTGGAGCTGGTCACCGAAGCCCTTCGCGGCGTTCTGGAATTCCCGGATGCCTTTGCCAAGGCCCTTGGCGAGCTCGGGGAGCTTCTTCGGACCGATGAAGATCAACGCGATCAGGAAGATGACGACGAGTTCGCCGAAACCGAGGCCGAACATGGCTACTTCTTCGGTTCGGCGAAGAGCGCCGACGCCGAGCCGCCGATGTGGGACTTCAGGACCTTCATCTTGGTGCCGCCTTCGAGTTCGATCGTGACGACCTTCTCCGAGATCCCGGTGACCTTCCCGAGGATGCCGGACTTCGTGTAGACCTCGTCGCCGTGGGAGAGCTTCTTCAGAAACTCCTGCTCCTCGTCCATGCGCTTTTTCTGCGGACGGATCATGAGGAAGTACATGACGAGGAAGATCAGGACGAACGGAACGAACGATACCCAGGCGGGCTGCTGAGTTGCGGCGGTGCTCTGAGCGTGGGCGGACGAGATCAATAAATCAAACATGGTTATCCTTTTTTATTCCCAGCGGTTGGACGTGTAATTGTTATAAAATGTCCGGTAATAATCGTCAAACTCTCCCCGGAAAATCGCTTCCCGGGCGCCGGCGACCATCCGGAGATAGAAGTGGATGTTGTGGTAGCTGATGAGCTGCCCCGAAAGGTACTCGCCGACGTTGAAGAGGTGCCGGACGTAGCTCCGGGAATAGCGCACGCAGACCTGGCAGGAGCAGTCCGGGTCTGGCGGCAGCTTGTCTTCGAGGAAGCGGGCCTTCTTGATGTTCAGGGGGCCGTGGGTCGTGAGAAACTGGCCGTTCCTCGCGTTCCTCGTCGGAAGCACGCAGTCGAACATGTCCAGCCCCGCTTTGATGCCGTTTAACACGTCGAGGGGCTTGCCGACGCCCATGAGGTAGCGCGGCTTCTCCGCCGGCATCGCCGGAACGAACTTCTCGCAGAACTCGACCATCTCCTCGTTCTTCTCACCGACGGAGAGGCCCCCGAGCGCGTAGCCGTCGAAGCCAAGCTCGACGAGACCCTCCAGGGACTCGCGCCGGAGGTCGTGGTGAAGCCCCCCCTGGACGATCCCGAAGAGCCGCTGGTGCGCCTTGAGTTCGACGTCCTTGCAGCGCCGGGCCCACCGGTGCGTCAGCTCCATCGAGGTCCGGAGCGTTTCCTTGCTCGCCGGGAGCTTGGGACATTCGTCGAAGGCCATCACGATGTCGGACCCCAGGGCGCGCTGGATCTCCATCGATTTCTCCGGCGTGATGAGGTGCTTCGTGCCGTCGATGTGAGACTGGAACGTGACCCCGTCTTCGGTGAGCTTGTTAATGTCCGAAAGCGAGAAGACCTGATAGCCACCCGAGTCGGTCAGGATCGGCCGGGGCCAGCTCATGAACTCGTGGAGGCCCCCCATCTTTTCGATCAGCTCGTGACCGGGGCGGAGAAACAGGTGATAGGTGTTCCCTAGGATGATCTGCGCCTCGAGCCGCTCGAGGTCTTCCTGCCAGAGGGTCTTGACGCTGGCGCGGGTTCCGACCGGCATGAAGATCGGGGTTTCGATGACTCCGTGAGCGGTGTAGATGCGCCCGGCCCGGGCCTGGCCGGAGGTTGCCTCGAGTTGGAAAAATGACATGGAGGGGAAAGTACTATGTCCGAAAGGTCGCGTCTAGTTTTTTGGCCCCGCCGCGAGCGCATCGAGGAGGTAGGCGGCGCCCCAGGCGAAGGGCCGCTCGGCCTCGAGGAGCCACGAGCGCCAGTTCCCGAAGTCCCGCTCCGGGTCGTAGATCTCCGCCACGTCGTCGCCGGCGCGGACGAGGCGCTCGAGGTGTTCGCGCTGCCGGCGGGCGAAGTCGTCGTCGCCCATCAGCACCGCGACCTTCAGCCCGAGGCCCGCGAGCCAGCTCCAGGTGAGCGAACCGTGGTAGCGGGTGAGGTTCGCGAAGCGGACGTGCCAGGCGAGCTCGCCGGAGGGCCAGTCGGGGAAACCGCAGCGGCCGATCGCGCCGTCCCGGGCGACGAGGGGATGCGCCGTGAGCGCTGCCCAGAGACGGCGCTTCTCCTCGCCGCTCAGGAACTCCTCCGCCTCGAGGGCGAAGAGGTTCCCATCGAGGGAGATCACCGCCGACCCGACCTGCGAACGGAAGAGCTCGCCGGTCCAGAAGGCATCGAAGATGCGGCGGCGGTACCCGGCGAGGTCCCAGGGAATCGTCCAGCCCCGGCGCGCAAGCCGCGCCGCCGCGAGGTAGTAGAAGAGGTTTAGGAGGAAGGTCTTCCCTTCCCGCCTCGTCGTATCCTGCCAGTCCGAAAACGGCGGCTGGTGGAGGAGCCCGTCGCGGAACTTGTCCGCGTACCACTCCCAGACGCGGCGGAGCGCGGCTTCATGCCGGCGCCAGAACTCCTCCGGAAGCCGCAGGGACGCGAGGATCAGGAGAACGTTCGAGTCGTAGGCGTTCGAGCCATGTTCGTCGATGTATCGCGGCACGAGCGGCTCCCGAAACGGCAGCGCAGGGACGGCCGGCGCCAGCGTCCGGAAGGTCTGCCAGGCGACCCGGAGCTGGACCGGATAGTTGTCGAGGACCCGGGGAACTAGGCCGTCGTCGCGGAGGTTCGCGAGGAGCCGCGCAAGGTGCGTTTCGGCGACGCCACCGTCGCCGGCGGCGACAAGGCCCCGGACCGAGTGACAGAAGTCCCGGGTCCAGAGGGTCCGGAACTGGTTCTGGCCCGCGGTGAGGAACTGGCCCGTGGGCAATGTGACGACGTTCGCGCGCAGGGACCGGAGGGCGGCGTCGCGGAGGGGATCGCTCACTTCGGTACGGACGCGTCGAACGTCCCGACGAGCTCGGGGCCCAGGTCGAGGATCTCCGAAAGCCGCTTTCCGAAGCGGCCACCGATGCCGCCCCACTGGTTCTTTCCGACCGTCTTCGCGTCGGCGGCGTCGGCCGCGTTGGTGAGCTGGACGGCGCCGTCGAAGCAGATCAGCTCGGTCTCGTCGAGGAGCGGGTTATAGGACGCGAGGAAGTCGGTCCCGCGGATTCCCATGGCCGCGTTGAGGGTGCGGACCCCCTTCCCGGGCCGCGGACCGGAGAACCACCGGGCGACGCCGCGGATGAGGGTGACCTCCTGCTCCCGGGGTGCCAGGGCGAAGTTTATCCGGACGGTGGTGTTGGCGCCGAAGC
>JBILTI010000332.1:0-3350 GCA_044371595.1 Bacteriovoracaceae bacterium | reverse complement strand
CGAAGAGGAACGGGAAGAGGGAGCCGGTCATCTTGTCCAGGTGAAACCCGGTGAAGGCCGGCTGCTGGATCGGCTTTCCGCCGAAGAAGAGGCCGATGACTCCGAGGATCAGGACCGTGTAGAGGATGTAGCCTCCGAGGTAGCCCCGCGGCTGGAGGAGGAGCCACACCGGAACGAGAGAGGCGAGGCCACAGTAGGCGCAGATGAGGAGCGCCCACCCCGTCTGCGAGAACTGGAACCAGTTGGAGAAGGAGGTGCCGGCCCAGCACACGCCGAAGGTGAGGGGAACGAAGACCAGCGTATTGAGCCACAGCGGTGTTTTGAGGTAGCGCTCGACGAGGCCCAGGCACATCGATAGGAGAAGGTAGGCGATCGCCGCCCAGGCCACGGCGCCGCCCGGATGGAAGCCGACGGCGCTACTCGCGAGCTCTTCGGTGCCCGTGACGAAGCTCCCCGCGGTGATGTCGGCGAAGGCGACGATGATGTAGACGAGGGCGATCCAGATGAAGGCCATCATCGCTTTCCCGGCCTTCGTTCCGAGCTGCTCCCGGGTGATGTCGGCGATCGAGTGCGCGTGGTGCTTCACCGAGCAGGTGAGTGAGCTGAAGTCGTGGACCGCGCCGATAAAGACGACGCCTAGGGAGATCCAGAGGAGCGACGGAAGCCAGCCGAACTGCTGGCAAGCGACGATCGGGCCCGCGATGGGCCCGGCGGCGGCGATCGCCGAGAAGTGCTGCGCGAAGAGGTAGAACGGGTTCGTGGGCACGTAGTCGACGCCGTCGTTGTAGGTGTGTGCCGGGGTGACCGCGGCTTCGTCGAGGTTAAACTGCGCCGCGACCCAGGTCCCGTATTTGAAGTAGCCGACGGTGAGGAAGATCAGAAACAGCGCGGCGATGATCGGAAGACTCATTGGATTCACTCCCCGGATGAGAACGTTGACGAGTCTTCAGTGATATCGAAAAGGGGACGATGGGTCAAATCCGACTTGGCACTTCGGTCACCAATCGGAGCTCGCGCCGCCCCCGCCGGAGCGGCCGCCGCGGGACGGGGAACTCAGAGCGCGGGAGGAGGTGCCGGTGGAACGGCGGGAGGCGCTTTCGGAGCGGGAAGTGGGCCCGAACGGGTCCCGCGGTTCTCAACCGCGGGACCGGGGGATCAGCTGCTCGGTCAGCATTAGAATATTGCGCTCACGTTCCGGAAAGCGGCGAGCGAGGTTCGCGAGCCGTCGCCGTAGCAGGAGGTCACCGATGACCGTCGCGGCGCCGAAGATGACACCGAAGAGGATCACGGCCAGGACGGTTGCGCAAACCGTGCTTCCGACGCCCCAGAAGACGACCGCGAACCCGTCTCCGGTTACGAGCTCCGAAAGCGGGGCCAGCAGGAGTTGCGCCTTCCCCGGGTCGAAGATCCGGGGAAGGCGAGGAGCACCGGCGGCGGCTCCGCTGCCCGGGAAAGGGAAACGATGGTGAGGAGTATTAATGGCGTTCATGTGGGGCCACCGCCGGGGAGGTAGTTCCTTGTGCTAAGCGCGGGAATCATCGCCGGAGCGACGTCGGCGCCGACGGCGTCGAATTCGCGGCCCGGGTACCGGTTTGCGATCCGATGGTACCTCCGGTTGAGGTAGACGGCGCCGGCGTGACGGAGCGGGCCCCGTACATCGCCGCGGGCCTCGAGGCCCAGTACTACGTCCGAAACTGGGCGGCCCTCATCGGCCTTGGCGGCGGACGGAATTTCTTCCCGGAGCGCTTCGAGACCGCCGGCGGCGAGTACGAGCTCCGCGCGGCCGGGGGATTCCTCAACGGTCGCCTCGGCGTGGGCCTGTTCTTCTAGCGCGCTTTCGCCCGGTGGTTAAACTTTGCCGCTCCGGACGCCAGCGCGTTCCCGCGGTAAGATGGAAGCGTGAAGACCGATCTCACTACCACCGGTTATCTCCTGTCGAAGACCCTCGCCGCCAAGGCGAAGGCCTCGAAGGACGTCGTCCCGAAGCTCGCCCCGGCGAAGCTTCCCGAGGGCGCCGCCCCGGATTACAAGGTCGACCTCTCGGGAAGCTCGAAACCGTCGGCCTCGCTCCCATCCCTCCCGTCGCTTCCGGTTCCGCTGTCCCCGTCGCTGCCCGAGCTCCCGAAGGTCGACGTTCCGGCCCCGGTGTCCGCGGCGGCCGAGGCGAGTGCCAAGGACGTGGCCCGGAAGGAGACGGAGAAGATCGTCCGCGACGAGGTGCGGGCCGGTTCCGTCCGGAAGCCCCTCGTGATCTTCATCAAGGGCCTCGACGTCTTCAGCTCTCCGTCGAAGAGCGAGGGCGGCTACGCCGGCGTGGGCCGCATCGCCGAGGCGATCGAGGGCTCGCGGATCTACGGCTGGGACCAGAAGGACGAGATCGTCCAGGAGGTCCGGAAGATCCACCGCGACTTCCCGGTCATCCTCGTGGGCCACAGCCTCGGCGGCGACACGGCGGTCGAGATCGCCGACGAGTTCGATTCGCTCGCGCAGGGGTTCCGGCCCATCGACCTCCTCGTGACGATCGACGCCGTCGGGTTTTCGAACGACATCATCCCGCAGAACGTGAAGCAGCACCTGAACGTCTTCGGCGAGACGGGCCTCTTCCTGAACGACGGCCCCCACGTCGCCCGCCGGGAGGAGAAGACGGCCGTTCGGAACATCCTCTCGCCGCTCGACCACACAGAGATCGACGACGACCGCGAGGTCCAGTACGAGGTCGTCGACCTCATCCAGCGCACCCTGAGCTCGAAGCCCTAGCTCCGGGAACGGTCATTTTTTTACTGACTAAAAACCGCCCCGCGCTTAGCATGTTCGCATGGACTATCGGGACATCGAGGAGCGGGGATTCCTCCACCTAAAGAACATCATCTCGCCGGAAGACGTCGGGAAACTCGTCGACGAGTACCGCGGCGCCGGCGAGGTCTCCAATAAGAAATACAACAACAAGCGGGTGACCCCGGCGTCGCGCGACATCCTGAGGCCCTACTACCTCAAGATCATGAGCGAGCTCTCCGCGCAGACCAGCCTCACGCTAAACCGGCTGGTCGATAGCGGATGCTATTTCTCCACGAACGACTGGATCCACGACTGGCACCAGGACTCGCTGACCTATTTCTTCTACCAATCGCACAAAGACTTCGTCATCATCTGGACGCCGATCATCAAGCCAACGCCGGCGCTTGGGAACCTCTCCGTGTTCCCGTACGACGAATTCAAGAAGGCCGACGCGGGGATCTTCGTGGGGCGCAGACACAAGGGGGCCGCGAGCTTTCATCACAACGGTGAACGGAGCGTCTTCCAGCTCTCGGACGCCGCCGAAGATTCGCTCTTGAAAGTTGGCTTCAACCTCA
>JBILTI010000011.1:0-11668 GCA_044371595.1 Bacteriovoracaceae bacterium | reverse complement strand
CGCCGTGCTGTGATGCGGGCAGCTTGACTTAAATGCCGCCTCCGCCGTTTCATCTCCGGCGGAGGTGATCCATGAGCATGGTAAAGATTCACGACGTCGTCTCGTTCCCCCGGAAGTACTGGGACTCGGACCACCGCGAGCTCTTTCCTCCGGAGCTTGTTAACCTCCTCATCCGCCTCCACGAGAAGTTTAACCACCGGCGCCTCCGGCTCCTCGAAGACCGCGCGCTCCGGCAGGAGCGCTACGACCGCGGCGAGGTCCCTGACTTCGAGGACCGGACTTCAGAAGCCGTCCGCGGGAACTGGAAGGTCGCGCCGATCCCGCGCGAGCTCCTCCGCCGCCGCGTCGAGATCACAGGGCCCGTGAACTCGACGAAGATGGTCATCAACATGCTTAACCGGACCGAGGACGGGCACCGCGCGGACACGGCGATGCTCGACTTCGAGGATTCGATGAAGCCGTCGTTCGAAAACGTCCTCGATGGCTACAAGAACGTCATCGGCGCCGTCGCCGGCAACCTCACGGCCTTCAGCGGCGAGAAGAAGTACGTGCTGAACCCCGACGACAAGGCCTACGTCATGGTGCGCGTCCGGGGCCTCCACCTTTCGGAGACGAACGTCGAGATCCACGGGGGGCCGGTGTCCGCCGGGCTCCTAGACCTCGCGGCCTGCTTCTTCCACACCGCCCGCCGCTACGTCGAGCAAGGCCTCGCTCCGAAGTACTACGTGCCGAAGTGCGAGCACTACCTCGAGGCGCGCTGGTGGAACGACCTGTTTACCGAACTCGAGCGCGCGCTGCGGCTCCCGGTGCCCACGCTCCGCGCGACGTTCCTCATCGAGACGCTCCCCGCGACGTTCCAGGCGGAGGAGATCCTCTTCGAGATCCGCGAGCACGCCGCGGGTCTCAACGTGGGCCGCTGGGATAAGATCTTCAGCGACATCAAGGTGCTCCGGAACCACCCGGACCGGATCATGGCCGACCGCGGATCGATCACGATGGCCAGGCCCTGGATGGAGAACTACGCCAAGCGCGTGATCCGGATCTGCCACGACCGCGGCGCCTTCGCCATGGGCGGGATGGCCGCGTTCACGCCCGGAAAGACGAAGGAGCTCCGCGCGGAGCAGACGGCGAAGGTCCGCGCCGACAAGGAGCGTGAGGCCGCCTGGGGCCACGACGGTTGCTGGGTCTCCCATCCGTACTTCATCAAGGTGGCGCTCGCGGCGATGGCCTTCGAGAACCAGCTCGACCGGAAGGTAGACTACGACAAGTACGCCGACCTCCTCCCGCGCGGCGAGGGGCCCCGCACTCTCGCGGGCCTTCGCACCAACGTCCGGGTCGGGATCGCGTACCTTCACGGCTGGCAGCGAGACGTCGGCTGCGTCGCCGTCGACAACCTCATGGAAGACCTCGCGACCCTCGAGATCTCCCGGGCGCAGGTCTGGCAGTGGCTCCGCCACGCCGTGACCCTCGACGACGGGACACCGGTCACTCGGGGCCTAGTCGTTCGGCTCTTCGAAGAGGAGTCGCAGAAGCTCCTCGACGAAGCCCGGGCGGAGGCGCCGGCGGCCGCGCACCAGGCGCTCGAGTTGGAGCTGGGCCGTGCGCGGAACGAAGCGCTCCGGCTCTTCACCGCTCCCGCGCTCGACGACTTCCTGACCCTCCACTCCGAACCGGTGTAACCGAAAACAAAAGGAACTCTCATGGATAAGATGCAGTCCGCGGCCCGCGACCTGAAGTACGAGTGGGAATCGGACTCCCGCTGGACGGGGATTGTCCGAAACTACACCCCCGAAGAGGTCCTCCGCCTCCGGGGATCGATCCGGATCGAACACACGCTCGCGGCAAGCGGCGCCCGGCGACTCTGGGATCTCCTGGGCCGGGAAGACTACGTGCACGCGCTCGGCGCCCTGACGGGGAACCAGGCGGTGCAGATGGTGCGCGCGGGCCTCGCGGCGATCTACCTCTCCGGCTGGCAGGTGGCCGCGGACGCGAACCTCGCGGGGCAGATGTACCCGGACCAGAGCCTCTACCCGGCGAACTCCGTTCCCGCCGTCGTCCAGCGGATCAACCGCGCGCTCCAGCGGGCCGACCAGATCGAGTTCGCCGAAGGGAGTGTCAACCGCAACTGGATGGTGCCGATCCTCGCCGACGCCGAGGCCGGCTTCGGCGGGCCCCTGAACGCGTTCGAACTCATGAAGAGCATGATCGAGGCCGGCGCTGCGGGCGTGCACTTCGAAGACCAGCTCGCGTCGGAGAAGAAGTGCGGCCACCTCGGCGGAAAGGTCCTCGTGCCGACGGCGCAGTTCATCCGGATTCTCACGGCGGCACGGCTCGCGGCCGACGTCCTGGATGTGCCGACGGTGCTCGTCGCCCGGACCGACGCCGACGGCGCCCAGCTCCTCACGAGCGACGTCGACGAGCGGGACCGGGAGTTCCTCACCGGTGAACGGACGCCGGAAGGGTTCTACAAGATCCGCGCGGGCCTCGGCACCGCGATCGCCCGGGGCCTCGCCTACGCCCCGTACGCGGACCTCGTGTGGTGCGAGACCTCGACCCCGAGCATCGCCGAGGCCCGGCGCTTCGCTGAGGCGATCCGCCGCGAGTTCCCGGGGAAGATGCTCGCGTACAATTGCTCGCCGTCGTTCAACTGGAAGAAGCACCTTTCGGAAGACGAGATCGCGACGTTTCAGCGCGAGCTTGGGGCGATGGGCTACAAGTTCCAGTTCGTCACCCTGGCGGGCTTCCACGCGCTCAATCATTCGATGTACGAGCTGGCGCTCGACTACCGGGAGCGGGGCATGGCCGCGTACGCGCTCCTCCAGGAGCGCGAGTTCCGGTCCGAGAAGTTCGGCTACACGGCGACGAAGCACCAGCGGGAAGTCGGCACGGGCTACTTCGACCTCGTCAGCGCGATCGTCTCTGCCGGGAGCTCGTCGACGCTCGCCTACGAGGGGTCAACCGAGAACCAGCAGTTCGTGCAACATTAAAAAAGGCCCCGAGGAACCTGGGCCTTCGTCGATTTATCGGAGATTGTTCAGGTGTGAGATCGTGCGCGGGACGAGGCTCAGATCTTTCTTGGCGTTGATGATAAGGCGGACAAGGTCGGCCTGCTTAATCTTGCCGAGCTTGAGCTTCTCGCAGCCGAGGCTCTCGAGCGGATCGGTCTGGGTGTAGATCGTAATGTGCTGGGGCCAGAGGTTATCTTCTTCGTTGCTGCCGCCGGCGCAGAGCGGGATCAGGTGATCGATCTTGTAGTTGCTCCGTTGCTTCGGATCGAGCCGGTAGCCGAGGTTCCGGTACTCGCGGAAGACCATGTCCTTTAGCATCGGATCGACTTCCCGGTTGCAGTAGGGGATGCGCTCCGGGTAGCGGTAGGCGTCGGGCCGGTCGCAGAGGCGGCCCGGGGTGAGAGAAGTTTCTGGGCCCTTCGGGTAGTCGGCCAGGTATCGACCGGCGCTCGCGCCGAAGGAGAGGATCAGGATCGCTACCAGTAACTTCATCTTAAGGCCCCTTTCTCTGAGATGGCCCAAGATACCGAGGCAATATTTTTTAGTCAAGTTCAGCTAATAAATTTTATTAACCTCAGTTCGGCCTTTTATGCTTGCGATAACGGGCCGTTAAACCATTTAATGGATGGTTTCTTCTCTTGGTAGGTGTAAGAAATCAGTCCCGCGATCAAATTCACTAAAAAATTGATGGGGCTTCGATGCCTCGAATGCTCGATATCAGCGATATTTTTGAGCTGGTCATTGATCGTCTCAATGATGAATCTTTTCCTGAGTAGAATTTTATCGATAAGCGGAATAAGTTTATTTTTCATGTTCCCCCTAATGTTCGTTATCAAATGAATTCCTTCTCCAAATAATTCCTGCACCAGTTTGATGCTACAGTATCCTTTGTCTCCGAAGAGCTTACCCTTAACTTTTTTGCAGAGATCTTTTACTGGAACGATGTCGTGAGTGTTGCCCTTGGTGATCATAAAGTTAATCAGCTCACCCTTGTCACTGACAACAATATGAAGCTTGAATCCAAAGAACCACCCCATACTGGTTTTGCCTCTCGTAGCAATACCTTTAAATACTTTATTCCTTGGAATGCGGATGTTTTTACAGACGGAAATTGAGGTGGAGTCGATAAAGTTGATTCCAGTTGAAGGTGCCAATTTGCTTCGAAGAAAATGCCCTAGTGGAATCATCGTATAAGGTATCCACTCTACAAATCGAGAATAACTCAGGAGAGAGGGAAAGTCGCATCTTCGTTGCTCTCTGACGTAGTGATAAAAAGTTTTAAAGTTTTTAAAACCAGAGGTATGATAAAGAACAATGATCGTCATGAGTTCACTCAAATGCATTCTTGCTTCGGACCCTCTACGAGATTTTCCTCTGGTAATCATTAGATTTGAGTCAACTTTTTGATTAAGGGCCTTGACGAAGTCATCGATGTCACAGAATAGTAGTGTCATATCCATTTTAATTCTCCATTGAAAAGATAATTCTATTCTCAGGGAGAACCAATTGTTTGTGAAGGCCAGGAGATCAAATGAAATCAAAAAAAGTGACGAGAAAAGCGTTCGATAAAAAAATTCAAGAGGCGCAAGACTTTATTGAACCCCTCATTGATATGGTATTTTGTTTTACTTCCGAGATCGATGAAACTGAAAGAATTGATCAATTAATATCCCAGTGGGCAGTCATGGCATGTGCGATTAAAATGTCACATCCAGAACTTCAACTTATAGACCTTATGCCTCAAAATTTAGAAGAAACGATGAATCGAATAAATTTTGGTCAAGAAAGTATGATGGCCATTATGGGCCATCATACAGAAATAGAATCTTACATTTAATCCCGAACTGAGGTTTATTAGTTTTACTAATGATAATGGAGCGAAGCGCTTATTCTTGGTAATTTGTGATTCTAGTATGTTACACTCTAGTAATGACACCAATCGTGCCTTCGCTTTTCGTTAGCCACGGTCTGCCACCCATGGCGTTACTGGACGATCCGTACAACAGTTCGCTGGTGAACTTCGGTTCCACCCTCGCGGTCAAGGGCATCGTCTGCGTGTCGAGCCACTGGATCGTTCCGGGGCCGATCCAGGTCTCCGCCAACCCGACGCCGATGGCCCTCCATAACTTCCACGGTTATCAGAAAGAGATCTACGATCTGACTTACCGGCCTCCGTATTCGGCGGACCTGGTCCAGCAGGTGGCGGGCCTGGTGGACGAGGCGGGGTTCGAGGTGACGCTGAACCCGCAGCACGGCTTCGACCACGGCGTCTGGATGCCGCTCCGGCTCCTCTGTCCCGAGGCCAACCTTCCGGTGGTCCAGCTCTCGCTCCCGCTCTACGAAGACCACCGCATGATCCTGAAGCTGGGCCACGCGCTCTCGCTCCTGCGCGAGAAGGGGATCCTCCTCCTGGGCAGCGGCATGGCCGCGTTCAACGCCGGGAAGCTCGTCTGGCACGCCCGCGGGAGCGACGTCCACCCTAAGATCGCCGCCTTCGACGACTGGCTCGAGGAGCGGCTCCTCGGCGCGCACATCGAGGACATCCTGGACTACCGGACCCGCGCGCCCCACGGGGAGTTCGCGCACCCGAGCTCCGCGGGCCTCCTGCCGCTCTTCTTTACGATCGGCACGTCGCTCCACGGGGACCGGCCTCAGATCCTCTACAAGGGGTTCAAATACAGTACGACCTCGCTCCTGTCGTTCTGCCTCTCGAGCGAGGACCTCACGCATAGATCATTTTCTTAGTCATCCCTCCGTCGACGACGAAGTCCTGGCCCGTGATTAAGGCCGCGGCGTTGGAGGCGAGGTAGAGGGCGAGTGCGGCGACGTCGTCGGGCCTTCCCACCCGCCCGGCGGAGTGCTGGTCGTGGTCGCAGAACGTGTGGTCGGTGCAGGCGGCGTTTTTGACGAGGACGTCGAGCGCCGGCACCACCGCCGCCAGCGCCGCGATCGCGCCGGGGTCCGCGAGGTCGCAGGGAAGGAACCGGAGGCCCGGGAGCGGCTCCGCCACCGGGCTCCGGTCCATGCCTTAGATGCGGTAGTTGTGGTTCATAAACGTCCGGCACAGTTCGCGGCGGATGAGGCCCGCGGCGGCGGTGACGTGGGCGGACTTTTCCATCCGCCGAGCTTACGGGGTACCGAGGAGTCTGTGAATCCGCGGCCAGGTGCGCGCGAGCCGCGGCCTAAGGATAATCTGCGTCAGGACCCGGATAAAGAACACGGTGTGATAGAGCTTCATGGCATCCTCCTCGAAGTAAGTGGTTCGGTCGATCCTGCGCCGATTTTACGGGGAGAGTGTTGCGCGACTGTGGAAGCCGCGGGGAGGAAGAATCCGCTCTAGATCTTGGTGAACGTGACGCGGAGGCAGGCGCCCTGGATCTTCCCTGTCGGGGCGAAGTTACTCATCTCCACCTGACCCCCGTGGACCTGCGCGATGGTCTTCATGATCACGGAGCCGAGCCCCAGGGAGAAGTCCTCGGGATCCTTCTCCTTCCGCTGCCGGCGCTCGCGGCGCTTCCCGAACGACGCCAGCGCCTCGTCCGTGAGGCCCGGGCCGTCGTCGAGGACGAGGACCTCGACGCGGTCCCGGAGGTCCATGACCTTCACTGTCACGTTGTTCGCGGCGTAGCGGGAGGCGTTGTCGAAGGCGTTCCGGAAGAGCCGGGTGATGAGGTGCGAGTCGCCCAGGATCACCGGCGCCGACGCCTCGCTCCTGATGAGGCTCCAGAGGAGCCCCGGGCCTGCGGCGATCTGCCGCGATTCGACCTCCGTCGCCAGGAGCTGCGAGAGGTTGATCCGCTCCGTCGAGGCCTTGTAGTGGGGGCCGTCGATCGTTGCGACGAGAGTTAGCTTATCCAGGAGGTCCTTGAAGTAGCGGACGTCGGTGGCGATCATCGCGAAGAGCTCGCGCTTCTCCTCGGGACTCAGGAGCTCGTGGTGCTCGCGCATCGTCTCGAAGGCGGTGGAGAGGCTCGTGAGCGGGGTCCGGAGGTCGTGGCCCAGCTCCTGGAGGAGGTTCGACCGCGAGATCTCCGTTTCCCGGAGCCGCATCACGAGGCGCTCGGTCTCGTCGGCCATGCGGTTGAAGTCGAGCAGGAGGCTCCCGAACTCGTCGAAGCGCTTGATCTCGAAGCGCGCCTTGAGGTCCCCGGCGCCGAGCCGGACCATCACCGCGCGGGCCTCGGCGGACTTGCGCCGGAGGTAGTAGAAGCTGAGTGAGAGCGCGAGGAAGACCGCCAGCGCGGCGGTGGCGAACGTGTGCGTCCCCTGGATCAGGAGGTAGGGCCCCTGGAAGAGCGTCCGGGGGTTGTGCGAGACGAGGTACGTCACCGGCGTCGTGTCGAGCTTTACGACGAACGTCTTCGGCTCGAGCCCGAACCGTACGTCGTTCATCTCGATGCCGTGGATCTTCTTCGGGAGCCGCAGGTCCGACCAGTCGATCGGAAGGTTCTGCGACGTGCTCCGCGAGAGCACGATCCCCTCCCGGCTCACGAGCCAGAGCGAGGGCCGGGGCCGCTCGTCGTCGGCCTCGCCGAGGTCCGGGCCGAACTCCGTCAGCTGCAGGAGGTTCAGGGCGTCGCTCTCCGGCGCCGGGGGCGCGTCGACCTTCCCGACGTTGATCTTCGAGACGGGCCGGTAGTTGTTCGACTTCTCGATCGCCCGGGCGACGTAGAGGAGGTAGCCGTAGCGGTAGTTCTCGACGGCGACGTCGGAGATCCCCACGAGGCAGTAGAGCGAGACGAGGCTCAGGGCGAGGGCGCCGACGACGCTTACGAAGAGGAGGCGGAGGTACAGGAGAGTCTTCGCTCCGAGTAATTTCACCCCTTCCACTCCAGCCGGTAGCCGAGGCCGTAGACCGAGGTGATCTTGAGCGCGGGGCCCGCGACCTCGCGGATCTTCTTCCGGAGGTGGCTCATGTGCGAGTCGACGGTCCGGTCGTACAGGTCGGCGTTGTCGTAGAGCGTATTCAGGATGCTCTCGCGGGTCACGATGTCACCGGCGCGGCGAGCGAGGAGCGTAAGGATGTCGAGCTCCTTCCGGCCCAGGGTCAGCATCGCCCCCATGAGGGTCACGATCCGCCGGGCCGGGTCGATCGTGAGCTCGCCGAAGTGGACCGTCTGGGCCGCGGGGACGAGCTTCCTCACGAACTTGTTGACCCGGACCTTGAGCTCCTCGAGGCCGAACGGTTTCCGGAGGTAGTCGTCAGCCCCGTTCTTGATCCCGCGGACGACGGTCGCCTCGTCGGTGCGCGCGCTCAGGAAGACGATCGGCACCTCGTTGCCGCTCTCGCGGACCTTCTGGCAGAGGTCGAGGCCCGAGCCGTCGGGGAGGCCGATGTCCATGAGGATCAGGTCGAAGTGATCCGACGCGATCCGCGACCAGGCCTCGGCGAAGGTCCCGGCGTGTTCGGTCTCGAAGCCGGAGAGCCGTAGGTTGAGCTTTAAGATCTTCGTGATCTGGGGGTCGTCTTCGACGATGAGAATCTTCGGCATGGCACGTCCTTGTGGAGCAAAAGTTTACTTAAATTTCGATCCGCTAAAATCTTTTTATGCTGAACCGGTTCTCTCGGGGGGCTACGGATCATCCGTCCCGTAGAGTCGGCCGAAGAACGCGCGGCACTCGGTTCCGAGCGCGCGCCGCGCCCGGCGCAGGCACACCTCGAACTCCTCCTGGCCCTCGCGCGGGTGCCGGCAGCCCTGGCGCGCGATCTCCCGGAAACAGCCCCGCGCGGTGCTCAGGCGTTTCTCCGAGGGGGCCGCTCCGAACTCCGCCCGGTGTTCGAGCGAGGCGCGTGCCGGGGCGGCGGCGAGGAGAAGGAGAGCGACGGCGAGGCGGTTCATAGGAAGTCCTTTCCGATGTCTCCGACGATGTACCCGATCGCATACGGAACCGAGTAGTCCCGGGACACCGACCAGCTGGCCGCGTGCGTGAAGCCGAGCTTGTGCAGCCATTCGTGGAAGAGGTTGTGGGCGACGCCGGCCGGGGTGTAGGTCGCGAAGTACTTCCGGTTGATCCAGATCCGCGGCGACGACGCGTACGTGTAGCCGACGACGTTCGTCGCCTGGTAGTAGAGTTCGATCTCGGCGTCGATCCGGTTGTTCTTCGCCGGCCGGAGCCGCTCGGCGCCGTCGAGGATCATCTGATAGATCTCGTTGTTCGTGCGCCCCCCGTTGTCGACGAAGGTCCGCCGTCCGTTGTAGGTGTGGTTCAGGACCCGGCTCCGGAATTCGCGCGTCGCCACGACGAGCTTAACGATCTCCACCGCCTTCGCCATCTTCTCCTCCTCCGACGCGAGGAAGTTGACGTAGTCGAGCTGGGCGTTGAGGGTCAGGGCGAGCGGGGGAAGGTCGCCGGCGTCGCTATCGGCCCCCTGGCCCACGACGACGCTGGTGGCGCCGGGGACGCGCTCCTCGTCCGCGCGCTTGCCGCAGGCGACGAGGACGAGGAGGAGCATCGGGAGGAGCAAGGTTCTCATGACGAGGATCTTGCCAAAAACCGAAACGCTCTCAAACGCTGGAAGATGCTTCCGGGGCGTTCCGCCCGGGTACCGCGTAAGTCGCGGGAACCCCGCGGCTCCGCGGCGCGGCCCGGGCCTCCACAGTTTCTTTAGGATCGCGTGCTAGGCGCTGCTCGTCGCCGCCGTCGCGGCCGGCGTTTCCCGCGGGTGCTTGCGCTCGAGCGTGTAGACGTTGAACGCGTGCCGGATCACGGGCTGGGCGACGTTCCGGACGGGACAGCCCCCGGGCGTTTCGCCGCGCTCGACGCCGGAGTGGGCGTGGCCGTGGAAGCAGATGTCCGCCTTCCCGTAGTCGACCGCTTCGGCGAAGTAGTAGCAGCCGAGGAACGGGAAGATCTCCTTCTTCTCGCCGGCGAGCGTCTGCGTCGTCGGGGAGTAGTGGAGAAGCGCGATCTTGAAGTCGGCGTCCATCTCCTTGATGACGGTCTCGAGGAGCCGCGCGAGGTTCTTCGAGTGGCGCATGAAGGCCTTCATCTCCGGCTCCCCGAAGTCAGAGCCGCAGGCGCCGACGAAGCCGCCGCCGAAGCCCTTCGCCCCGGCGATCCCCACGCGCTGGCCGTTGACCTCGAGGATGACCGCGGTGCCTTCGAGCACCGTGACGTCGGCATCGTTCAGGATCCGGATCAGCTGATCCACCTGTTCGACGTGGTAGTCGTGGTTGCCGAGGACGGCGACCACCGGGATCGGGCACTTCCGGAGGTCCTCCGCGAGGACGCGCATCTCGTCGGGGTGCCCGGTCTGCGTCAGATCCCCCGCGAGGAGGAAAACGTCGGCCTCGTCTTCGAGGCCCGCGAAGTGCTGGGCCAGTCGGTTATGAGACTTCCGATCGTAGTGAACGTCTCCGACCGCGGCGATCCGGATCATTTTATTACCTCGCTTCCTTCCGGCGCCTTAAGGATGCGCACCTCGACCTGGTTCCGAAACTCGAAGTTCGGCGCGATCCGCCGGACCACTTCGCCGACCGCGGCGCGCTGCTCTGAGGTGAAGACCTCGCCCTTCGCCGTGATGAGCTGATCGCCCACGTGGACCTTGATGTCGTGCTCGGCGACGCGCTCGTCGGTCGTGAGGGCCTCCATGATCCGCCCCTTCGTGTAGATAGGCGAGCCGTGGCCCTCCTCGGAGGTGGCCGGGTGCTCGTGTAGCTCCGGCCGATACGGGTGGACGACGCTCTCGGGAACGTAGGCCTGGGATTCGAAGACCGAGCGGTAGAGTTTTTTGATGACGTCGTTCGGAACGGCGATGTCGTTGGACTGGCCGTAGATCAGGAGTGCGAGGACCCGCCGCGGGGAGTGCTTCGCGCGACGAAGGAGATAGTCCCAGTCGAGGTTCCCCTGCTTAAGGACGGCGAGCGCGTCGTGCCAGTGGTGCGGGTTCTGCTCCTGGTGGGCAGCCGCCTTAATCACGAGGAAGTCCTCGGGGCTGATCGCGTTGACGTAGCGGCCGAGGTACGGCATGCGGCGGACGTGGGAGCGGACGTCTTCGTCGAAGTAGATGTCGCCGCTCGACTTGAAGATGATGTCGACGAGGATGTTCCCCTTCCACGCCTTGAAAAGCCAGAAAGGATCGCGCTTCTGGGACGTAAAGCCCCGGGCCTCGAGGACCGTGAGGGTTCGTTCCGCGTCGTCGGGGCGAACGAAGAGGTCGATGTCGTGGGTGACGCGGGGGCGGCCCAGGCTCTTCACCGCGACGCCGCCGATGAGCGCGTAGGGGATGCCCGATTCTTCCACGATGTCGATCGCCTCGAAGAGAATCCGCTCCAGGCTCGGGAGATCCGCCAGGTTATGGTCGAAGTAGTCTCGCTCGCACTGTGCCTTCTCCTCCGCGTGACTCAGGATTTTTTTGCTATCCATAATACCCCCTCGAAACGCTGTTCAAACCCGGGGCCAGCGATCGACGGAGCTCATAATTTTGATGTCGCCGTGAAACAAGTCAACGCATCCGCGGCCTTCGGTTCTGCGCGCTCGCCGCGCCCGTTCTCCGGACCCCGGCGCGCGGGGCGAATCGCGCGCCGGGGTCCTCGGGGAGGAGGGCGACTAAAGTTTTCCGGTCGGTCCGCCGATGAGGGGCTCATGAAAGTTATTAACCTCAGTTCGGCCTTTTATGCTTGCGATAACGGGCCGTTAAACCATTTAATGGATGGTTT
>JBILTI010000331.1:0-3355 GCA_044371595.1 Bacteriovoracaceae bacterium | reverse complement strand
CCCTCCTCGAAGACGCCCTCGTCCTCGCTCCGTCGTCCTATGGCCTCCAGCCCTGGCAGTTCCTCGTCGTCGAAAACGTCGAGCTCCGGGTGAAGCTCCGGGCCGTATCCTGGAACCAATCCCAGGTCACCGACGCCTCTCACCTCCTCGTCTTCACGACGCTCAAGGACATCTCCGCGGAGTACGTAAAAGAGTTCATCCAGCGGAACATGGAGGTCCGGGACGTCGCGCACGATGCGCTCGCCGGCTATGAGAACATGATGCTGAAGAACATCGTCGAAGGCATGGACAAGAACTACATTCGTACCTGGAATCACCGGCAGGCCTACATCGCCATGGGATTCCTGCTCGAAACCGCCGCGCTCCTAAACGTCGACACCGTTGCGATGGAGGGGCTTGACCCCCGGGCCTACGACCGGATCCTCGGGCTCGAAGGGGGCGCTTACGAAACCGTCGCCGCCGTCGCCCTCGGGTACCGGACCACAGAGGATAAGTACCAGTTCGCGAAAAAAGTCCGATTCTCCAAAGAACGGATGATCAAGGTCCTTCGCTAGTCATCGACGCTGACGCTCCCGGAGAAGTGCTTCGCCAGGGAGCGCTTGGCCTCGTCGAAGCCGTGTCCCTTCGAGATCAGGTACCGGAGAACCTTGTCTCGAAGCTTATACTTCTCCGCGGGGTCCCTTGGGATCTCCTTTGACCGGAGTTTCTTCGCCACCAGTTTTTCCAGCGAGTCCTCGTCCGAGATCCCGAGCTCACGGGAGCAGAGCTTGAACTCGCCCTCGGTGAACTCGAGCTTTTCCCGGGCGCCGCGCTTCCGGATCTTGTCCTCGGATTCTCCCTTGAGCATCCACTTTCGGATAAAGAGTCTCCGATAGCTTTCCTCCCGGAGGAGGCCCCGCTCTTTCAGCGCCGCGAGCACCTCGTCCACTTCATGCGGGAGATTGTCTTTCTTCGAGCGGAGCTTCTGTCGTAGCTTGTACTCGGAGTAGTCCTGCCGCGCGAGGAGGTGGATCGAGTAGTTATAGATTCGTTGGTTCATCGCCGCTTCAACCACCGAGATACGAAAGGGCCCCGGTCGGGGCCCTTTCGGTGGAAATCTTACTGTTTTACCGGTTTCTTGGCGGGTGCCTTGTCTTCTTTAATTTCACCGGTGGCGAGGTCGACGTTAGATGTGTCAGCCTTTGCGATCCCGTGCTTCTGGAGGACCTTCTGACGGATCTCGGCCATCATCTCCGGGTTGTTCCGCAGGAACTCCTTGGACGCTTCCCGGCCCTGGCCGACTTTCTGGTTATTGTACGAGTACCAGGCACCGGCCTTTTCGACGATGCCTTCGTTCGCGGCGACGTCGAGGAGGTCGCCTTCCTTCGAGATGCCGGCGCCGTACATGATGTCGAACTCGACCTCGCGGAACGGCGGGGCAACCTTGTTCTTAACGATCTTCACCTTCGTCCGGGAGCCGATCACTTCTTCGCCGTCCTTGAGCGCGCCGGTCCGGCGGATGTCCATCCGGACGGAGGCGTAGAACTTGAGAGCGTTTCCGCCGGTGGTCGTCTCCGGGTTACCGAACATGACGCCGATCTTCATCCGAAGCTGGTTAATGAAGATGACCGTACAGTTAGAGCGGGCGATGGACCCGGTGAGCTTCCGGAGCGCCTGAGACATGAGCCGCGCCTGGAGGCCCATGTGCGAGTCGCCCATGTCTCCTTCGAGCTCGGCCTTCGGCGTCAGCGCGGCGACGGAGTCGACGATCAGGAGATTAACCGCACCGGAGCGGACGAGCATGTCGGCGATCTCGAGCGCCTGCTCGCCGGAGTCGGGCTGAGAGATGAGCGTGTTCGGGATGTCCACGCCGAGTTTCGCGGCGTAGGACGTATCGAGGGCGTGTTCCGCGTCGATGAAGGCGACGGTGCCACCGGTCTTCTGGCACTCGGAGGCAATGTGGAGCGTGAGCGTCGTCTTACCCGAGGACTCGGGACCGTAGATTTCGATGATCCGGCCTTGCGGAATGCCGCCGACGCCGAGAGCGAGGTCGATGCCGAGGGAACCCGTCGAGATCGCCGGAATCTTCTCCGCGGCTTCCGCGGAATCGAGGCGCATGATGGCGCCCTTACCGAACTGCTTCTCTATGGTTGAAAGGGCCAGATCGAGCGCCTTCTTCTTGTTAGCGGCATCGGTCATGTTGGAATGGTTCAGGGACATGAGGTTCTCCTTCTCTCGCTATGATAGTTGGTCCGGGGAGTGCGTGTTTTATGGTTCAACGCTAACACCCACCCGTGTTTTCGACAACGCTTTTCCTGCAATTTTTACGGAAAATTTACGGATGTTCAAGAAATTGAAATGTTTATCAATATTGTGCTGCGTGCTACAAATAGTTCCGGACAAAGTACGCAATAATTCCTGCATAAATGCCGCTGACGACATCGTCGGTGATGGTTCCGACGCCGTGGTGGAGGCGATCGAACACTGAGGCCGGCCAGACTTTTACGATGTCGAACAGTCGGAAGAGCGCGAAGACCAGAAAGAGATCAGGAAAATCGACGGACCGGACGAACGCCCAGGTGACGAGCATTCCGATGACTTCGTCGATGACGATCCACTGCGGGTCGTGCAGTTGATATTTCTGCTGAATGTGCTGAGCGACGGCGACCGCGGCGAGGTAGAGAACGACGACGAGGGCGAGTAAACTATAGATATTTATCTCCAGGTAATGGAGGAGATAAATCAGCGGCAGTGTCGCGAGGCTTCCAACGGTTCCCGGGGCCTTCGGCGCCTTTCCGGTGTAAAACCAGGAGAGGAAGAGAACGGCGGGGATGGCCGGGCCGCGGCGCTCAGCCGAACTGACAACTGTTTGCTCTTTCATAGGATTTACGCTAGCTTTTAGTTTTTTATACTCTAAACGTCCGACGAGAGATTGGCAAAACATGGCCCACCGACCTCCTTACCTTGCCGAATACGCGTTCAACTGGGAAACCTTCGACGTCGTCTGCAGCGGCAAGTCCTCGCTCGACGCGAAGAACTACCTGACCGAGCTCCACGACAAGCACCAGGTGGCGAACTTCCTCTACGGATACGGCTTCGACGTCTCCGATCCGATCGAGAGCGCCGAGCTCTTCGGCATCTGCCAGGAGGCGATCCAGTTCATCAAGCGCTACTTCCTGAAGGAGGGCAACCCGGACGGCCTCGACCTGAAGGTCCCGCACTACCTCTTCACGATCACCAACATCTCCGAGCTCTTCCTCGCGGCGACGGGCCACTCGACGGCGAAGCTCAAGACCGAGGAGCAGCTCTGGGCCGGCGTGGTCCTGAAGGTAATGCACACGCTCCTCCACACCGACAAGGACCTCCGGTACCGGTA
>JBILTI010000329.1:0-3383 GCA_044371595.1 Bacteriovoracaceae bacterium | reverse complement strand
TCGCTCTTCTTCTCCCGCTCGCGGCGGTACTTCTCGAGGAGCTCGATGTTCGAGGCGCTCTCGAGGGACGCCTTCTTTTTAAGGTTCGTCATGATGATCAGCCACACGGAGAGCGGGAGGCCCAGGCCGAGCGCAAACGCCAGTGCGAGGGCGCCGAGGGACCAGCCACCGACCGGGGCCTCCGCCGCTTGGGCCGGTGCCGGCGCCGCCGATTTCCCCGCCTCGATGCGATTGATGTCCTGCTCGAGGTTGTAGAGCGAATCGGTCCCCTGCGGGGCGACACGCGACTCCTCCACGTCGATCCCCACGAAGTCTTCCACGGCGGGCTTCCGCCCCTGCGCCAGAGCGGCGCCGGAAAGAACAAGGATCGAGAGGCCAAGTGTGCGGAAGGTCATGCGGTAATCTCCTTCGTGCTTTATCGGTCCAACTTGCCCAATTCTTTAGCTAAAGATTCCCCGGAAAAATCCGATAGAAAAACGAGTCTTTTCTTCTGTTTAAGGTGGACCATGAAGATTCTATTTGTGTTTCTGCTTCTCTCCTTCGGCTACGTCTTCTCCCTCTGGAAGTGGGGCGGCCTCGACAAGTCGGTCACGGCGAAGTGGGAGGCCCAGCTCCGCCACGAGCGCGCGGCGCTGGCGCTCGCGAAGGAAAACCGGGAGCTGCGGAAGAAGATCTCGGACCTCGAGTACCAGGTCTCCGAGCTCGCGTCTAAGAACAAGTACTTCGCGGCCCAGACCGGCGGCGCGCCGGCGGCGGCGCGGGCGATCGCGAGCATCCCGAAGCCCAGCGCCGAGGACCTCGTGAACTACGAGGTCTACAAGTGGACCCCGGAGAAGCTCCTCGCGATCGGCGAGAAGGAGTTCCACTTCAAGAACTACGAGAAGTCGGCGCAGTTCTACCACGAACTCATCCACCGCTTCCCCGGGCACGACCTCGTGAGCGACCGGGTCCTCTTCGGCGCCGGGGTGGCGGCCTTCGAGACCGGGAAGCGCTTCGACTGGTCCGAGAAGTACCTCGCCCGGCTGGTTAAGGACCACCCGAAGTCGGAGTTCTACCGCGGGGCCAAGCTCTGGTTGGCGCTCGCGCAGTACAACCAGGGCGAGCACCAGAAGTTCCTGAAGACCGTCGAGGAGTTCCGCCTCAAATATCGCAACACCGATGAATGGAAAATCCTAAGCAGGTACTATGAAGACATTTCGTACAAGATTAAGCAGTAGCCTCGTTCTCCTCGTCCTCTCCGCCGGGGCGGCGGCGAAGCCGGTCGCGCAGGTCGTGGAGGTCTCCGGGAACGTCTTCGCCGTCGGCGCCGACGGGAAGACCATCCAGGTCAGGGCCAACCACCAGCTCGAGGACCGCTCGGAGGTGATGGTCGAGGAGGGCGCGAGCGTTACGCTGAACGACTACTACAACGCGACCTACTACCTGGCCGGCGGCTCGCTCCTGAAGTTCTTCAACAAGTCGGTGCAGCTGAAGCGAGGGAAGACGTGGATCCAGTCGCTCAACACGCGGGCGCCGCTGGCGCTGACGACTGCCAACGGCCACGTTGACTTCTCGAAGGGCGAGTTCATCACCACCTTCGACCAGGCGTCGAGCCGCTCGCAGGTCCTCGTCGTCACCGGCGAGGTCGAGGTCTCGAACATCCTCAACCGCGACCTGAAGACGACGGTCCAGGCGGGGGCGTTTACGATGGTGGATCCGGAGATCGAGAACGGTACCCCCCGGGCCCCGACGCGGGTCGGCCTCCAGTCGCTGAACGCTGCGCTCGGAGAGTTTAAGAAGCTCCCGCGGAAGATGCTGGAGGCGGCCCTGCCGGCGAGGGCGATCGCGTCTGTGCAGGAGGACGCGGCGAAGCCGCAGGAAACACTCAAGAAAGGCGAGATCATCTTCATCCAGTCGACCCGCCTTCCCGCCTCCGTGAAACCGGGCGACGCCCACTCCTACTTTAAGAAAGTGGCCGGCGCGAAGAAGCTCCGGGTGACGCCGGTGCCGATCAAAATCTACGGTACAGCTTGGAAGAAAACTGAGGCGGCCGTAAGGCCAAGAACTCCCGCTTCGATCCAAGTTACTCCTCCATCGGTGCAAAAGACCGTCCCCGCGGCCGCGCAGATGGATAATGAGTTTGGGGACTCCCTCAAGAAGCAGGAAACGGAGCAACCTAAGTATTCGAAAGAGCTACAGTCCTTGATTGATGAGCTTAAAAGTTACTAGGACTTGAAACGGCGCGCGAGCATTTGCTTGGCAAGACGCTAAAGAGGCTAAGGTGCTGTAATTAAAATTTTTAACCTCTGTAAAAAATATTTAAGATATCTTGAGTTTCTTCTCCATCTTCATCTGCCTTATTATAGCGGACATGGAAAAGAACAGAATGCACGTTACAATCATCGACGACAACAAAGACCTCCTCGAAGTCCTTTCGAGCTCGTTGTCCGACTCTTTTGCTATCGAATCATTCTCCGAGCCGGAAAAGGGCCTTGAGTTTATTCGAAACAGCCACACGGATGCGATCCTCCTGGATCTCCACATCCCGGGCAAAGACGGGTTCCAGATCTACGAAGAAGTAAAGCGGGCCAAACAAAATCTACCGGTTCTCTTCCTCACCGGAGATTCGGACATCGGCGCCCGCGTGAAGGGCCTCGAGATCGGCGCCGACGACTTCCTCTTGAAGCCGGTTCAGACCGAAGAGCTCGTGGCGCGGATTAAAAACCGGATCGCCCTTTCGAAGCGAAACCTCCAGAACAATAAACTGATAAAGTTTAAGGATCTCACGATCGACCTCGATGGCCACCAGGTGATCCTGAACAACCAGGCCGTTCGGCTGACGCCGAAAGAGTACCAGTTGCTCCTGGTCCTTTCGCAGAACCCGAACCGGGTGATCCACAAGGACGACCTCATCCACATGCTGTGGAAAGACGTGCACGTTGAGGTGAACAACCTCGACACTCACTTCTCGAACCTTCGGCGGAAGCTCAAGCCCTTCTCGACACACATCAAAACGCTCAAAAACCTGGGCTACGTTCTTCGAATATAGTTTCCTCTACAAAGTCCTTCGATTCGGCTATCCTTTGCAAAATCAAAGGATAGCTTTATGTTTTATGCCCAGGACTCCGCTCTCACCTACGACGACGTTCTCATCGTTCCCGGTTACTCCGAAGTTCTCCCGACCGAGGTCGAACTAAAGACCCGCTTCTCGCGCAACATTCCGATGAACATTCCGATCGCCTCGAGCGCGATGGACACGGTCACCGAGTCCCGCACCGCCATCGTCATGGCCCAGGAGGGCGGCATCGGCGTGATCCACAAGAACATGACGCCGGAGGAGCAGGCGTTCGAAGTGGAGAAGGTGAAGAAGTACGAGTCGGGGATGATCCTGAACCCGTTCACGG
>JBILTI010000328.1:0-3400 GCA_044371595.1 Bacteriovoracaceae bacterium | reverse complement strand
AGAAGAATCGCTGGTCATCGGTCGCGGCGATCCTCGGAGGTGCGCAGAAGTTCCTCGTGGACGAAATGGCGGTGACGTTTATTGATCAGAAGCTAATGAAACCCGTCGTCACGAACTACTTCTCGCGGCTTAAGTCGGTGCAGATTTACTCTCGAGAAGACCTCGAAAAGCTCCTCGAAGAGGACCCGATGAAGGACCTCGAGAAGCGGCAGAAGGACATCATGCGAACCGGAGCGGCGATCGAGGCCGTTCGCTCGCGGCAGCTTCGCCCTCATATAAACTTCATCGTCTCCGACGACGCCCCGAACTTCGTGGACCTTGTCCGCCATCACCAGCTGTGCTGGGTGCACGAGATCCGAAAGTATAAACTCTGCGAAGTCTTTAAGCGCGTCGAGAGCGAGACGCTGGAGAAGCTCGTCGAACAACGGCGGAGCTTCTACGCGCTTCTCCTGAGATTTAAAGCAGAGCGCTCGCGCGAACTTCGGATGAAGATCCGGGAAGAGTTCCGGAGAATCTGCTCGATTAAGACGCTCGTGAAGCCCCTCAACGATCAACTCAAAAGGACCTGGGAAAAATGGGATGGACTTCTTTTGTTCCTGAACTCCCCGCGGCCACCCTTGCACAACAACCAGGCGGAGCTCGACGTTCGAGAGCGGGTGATCAAGCGAAAGATCTCTCTGCAGAATCGCTTCAACGCCGGAGTCCGTGCCTGGGACCTCATGCTCTCATTGGCGTCGACCTGTCGGAAGCTTGACGTTAGTTTTTGGAACTACATCGACGACCGAATCTCGCCAAGAGAGGCCGTTCCGTACCTCGGGAAGATCGTTAACTCTTTGTAAAACAACATTTTTTTTGAGTAGTTACGGGGCGGCCGTCCAAAGAGTTTACACCGTCGCAAAGATTTACCGAGGTTATGGCGATTCTTCGGGGATCGTCTAGAATCGACCTGAACAATGAACCAGTAGAAGGGTCTTCGCCATGAGATTTTACCTCTCCGCCGTTCTCCTTTCCCTTACGCTCCGGGCCTACGCCGAGAGTCCCTGCGACGTCCGCCCCGGGACGACGATGGGGATAAGGGTGATGGAGTTCGCCTCCGGAAACGTCGTCCACTCGAAGATTCCGCTCCGGGAGAGTTCGCCGGAGGCGCTCCTCGAGGAGATGCTGAACCTCCAGGACATGGGGGTCTGCGAGGAACGCATCATTTCCCGGAAGTGCGTCCTGAAGTTTCAGAAGCTCCGGAACACGAACTACGTCGTCCTCCTTCGCGGGAGCGAGAAGTGGAACGCCTGGGGCCTCAAGTCCAAGGACGACGCCCAGAAGTACGTGAAGGGCCTCAAACGCTACGGCTTCTGCACGTGAAGGCGCTCCTGTTCCTCCTGGCCCTCGCCGGGACGAGAACCGTCTCCGCGGCCTACGAATGTCAGTTCGCGCTGTCCGCGGCCCCGGACTACGATAAGGTCGTCGCCGTCGCCACCGCCGCGGCGAGCGAGACCGAGCAGACGACCCGATATTTTAAGCAGTTTCACCTCGAAGCGATCCGGCAGAACAGGCCCACGGCCGTCGCCCTCTCCGTCCTCGTCGACGGTTGGCGCGGGGCCGAGGAGATCAACCTCGAAGCGTTCCGCCGGCGCGAGGCCCGGACCGGCGTCGAGACGGCCCCGCTGGGAGAAAAGATCACCCTCCGCGGCGAGGGCGAAGACACCTTCTTCCTCGACGCCTACCGCCTCCGCGTGAGCTGCCGGCTTACTTAAAGCCCAGGATATCGACGTACGTCGTGCCCTTCGCGAGACCCGAGTTCGACTTCGCCCGCTGGCCCTTGATCTCGATCTTCTTGTTCGCGAAGAGGTCCTTCAGCGCCGCGCGGGAGATGTTCTTCAGCTCGAGGTTGTCGTTCTGTTTCCGGAGCGCCGCCAGGAGCACGTTATCCATCCGCGAATCGGGGTACTCGAGGGTGAGCGCGATCCGAAACGCGTTTGCAGGTTTTTCAGGGACGTTGTCCATGTTGATCTCCGTCTAGTCGTTGAGGAGCGCTGGGAGGGCGCTGAAGGTTCCGGAAAACTCGGGCGGCGTCGCGGTCGGCTTGTTCCAGAGGAAGTCGGGCCTCTCGCGGGACTCCCAGTCGCCGCCGACGATGTTCCCGTGGACGTCGAGCTCGAGCCGGTACTGGAAGTCGCGCCTGCCGATCTTCTGATCCTTCGTCCCGTGCACCGGTTCCCAGGTCGGGTTCGACTCGTCGACGTAGAAGAGCTCCGTCTTGATCCGGACTTCGCGGACGGCCCGCTCGGCGGCGCCACCCCGGGGGCGAAGGTTATCTTCGAGGACCGTCGATTTAAAGCCCACGACCGGCTGGTTCCAGACCTCCTTGAAGCGGTCGACGTCCATCAGGAAGCCCTGCTTCTCGAGGCCCAGCTTATTGGCGATCACGATGTGGAAGGCGCCGGCGTTTAGGTCGTCGGTGCAGCCGCGGGCCCCGCCCATCCAGGAGCCGAAGAAGCAGCGGAGCCCCATCTGGTCCGTGCCGGTCTTGTGATAGAAGGCGTAGAAGTAGCTCAGGAGCGCCTTGATGTCGGCCGAACCGAAGGGAATGACGACGCCATCCGGGTTCGTGACGGTCTTCGGCGTCGGTTCGTTGTGAAACAGGGACGCCGGGGCCCAGCCGTGGCAGATGCCGGCCCAGTCTGGGGCCATTCGGGAGGCGGAGCGGGCTACGCTCTTCTTCAGGGGATAGTCGTAGCGGCCGGTGAGGAGGTCGTACTTCTCCGACGGCGCCAGGGTGGCGATCTGCTCCGGCGTCATGGCGAGGACTTCTTCCCGCGTTGGAGACCGGTAGTCGAAGCCTTCCTTCCAGGGGGAGTTCCAGCGGATGTTGATGCTGCCCTTCTTCGAGGCCCAGTAGTCCCCGGACCACGCCTTCGTGGTTCCTTCTGGTAAGGACCCTTCGAGCGGAAGCGCGGAGAGTTCGTGGTTAAAGCCGGAGTTAAAGATGTCCGGGTCGGAGAAGCCCTTCCAGGCTCCGAGGATGGCGATCTGGGCCTGAGCGAAGGCGGTTTGCGTAACGAGGAGCGCGGTCAGAACGAGGAAACGAGTCATAAAACCCCCAAAGAGTGAGACATGGGTTGTATGCTCGACGGGGTGCGTTCTTAAAGTCTTTTATTGCGGTGGACCAAAAAACCATCACTACGGCACGATTTCAAAGACTACTCCCGGTGTCCGGAGGGGGTGGCCCCCGTTGTTGATCGGGTAGTCTTTCGCCGAGAGGGAGAGGCTGCCCTTGCTCAGGTCCCCGTTATCGAAGGCCGTGAAGTCACAGGTTCCGAGGTTCGTCGCCCCGGGGTTCCCGTTGCTCCGGAACATGCAGGCCTTTGCCGTCCGGGTTTCGGTGTCCGCGTTGAAGTCGAGG
>JBILTI010000327.1:0-3406 GCA_044371595.1 Bacteriovoracaceae bacterium | reverse complement strand
AGGATTATACCGGTAACCAGGGCCCGGGGAAACTAAAGACGTTGCCGGACGGTTTCGATGGTTTTCCTCAGCAGAGGCAGGATCTCGTTGGGTTTGGGCTGCGCCAGCTCGGTGAGGGACCGCGTCTTACCGAGTTCCTGGGCGAGCCGGTACCCGAGGTAGTACCCGGCGCGCGGAACGACGGTTTTGCCTTTCGAGGACATGAGAAAATAGGTCTCGTAGTCGGCGCCACTCCTCGACGTAAGCTTCTCCGACAGATCCGCCCGGAGGGCGACCCAGAGGACGTCTCCTCCGGGAGGTACTGACCGTGGTAGACGTGAAAGAGCTCGTGATGGAAGAACGGAACCTCGCTTTTGAAGGCCGCAAGGGAAAAAACTCTGCCTTCAACCGGGAGACCTGCTCGGGCACCGGAAAGGTCTTGACCCGGTCCTAAAACGCGACGAAGGTCGGCGCAAGGTTGTGGACCCGCGGACTCAGGGAGGACTCGTTAAGTGGTCTCGCAGCACAGCCCGTCAAAAGCAATGCAGCGACTAGGGCGATTATGTGAGTCATCGGGACCTCGCGGAGCACGGATAAAGAAAAAAAAAAGCACCGCGGGTGTAGCTATTTAGAAATAAATGGCGGAGATGCAGAGATTCGAACTCTGGAACGGATTTCTCCGTTACACGCTTTCCAAGCGTGCTCCTTCAACCGCTCGGACACATCTCCGCGAGACAATAAGGTTGAGGACTATTATTAGCACGCCAGGCTAGGATCAGACAACTAATTCTTAGGCCGGTAGCCGCTTCTTCGTTCGCGGAAAAACTGGGACAGAACCTTCGAGCACTCGAAGTGCTTGATTCCCCCCGTGATCGAGAACTGGTGGTTAAGCCGCTTGTCCTGGTGGATGTGGTAACCGAGGCTTAGCGCTCCGCCCTTCGGGTCGTAGGCCCCGAACACGCACTGCCGGATCCGCGACTGGACCATCGCGGTGAGGCACATCGGACACGGCTCGAGGGTGACGTAGAGGAGACAGTCGCTAAGCCGCCAGTTCGCGATCTTCCGGGCGCCCTCCATGAGTGCCAGGATCTCGGCGTGGCCCACCGGATTGAACTGGCTTTCCTTCAGGTTGTGTTGCTTCGCGAGGACTTCCCCCTCCGGCGAGACCAGGACCGCGCCGACGGGAACCTCCTGGAGCTTGTAGGCCTGCTCGGCCTGTTCCAGGGCCATGGTCATGAACCAGAGGTGATCGGAAACGGTGAACTTCATGCTAGGACTTCAGGCTGGCGGAGAACTTGTTTCGGA
Source organism: Bacteriovoracaceae bacterium (assembly GCA_044371595.1). GTDB lineage: Bacteria > Bdellovibrionota > Bacteriovoracia > Bacteriovoracales > Bacteriovoracaceae > Peredibacter. The sequence goes on along the minus strand of JBILTI010000327.1, from coordinate 2,122 downwards.
TTTTAATCTTCTTACTCTCGTTCCAGTAGTTCGTTAAGAACTTGAGGCGCTGCTTCTGCTCCAGATCGTTATTGATGAACTTGATCCCGTAGACGATCGAGCGGCCGATGATCGGCTCCCGGCGGGACCGGACCTCGGCGTAGAGGGCGAAGTTCTGGTTGAGGATCTCGACGCTGATCTGGACCGGGTGCCCCACCGGCATCCCGTGGAAGAGCTCGAGGCAGGCGGCCTCCCGGCGCAGGTCCGAGAGCCGCCCACGGAACTCCCTCCCGTCCGCCTCGACCCAGCACTTGATGTCGGCGCGGAAGCGGAAGTCGTACTCCCACCAGTGGAAGCGGGGATAGTAGAGCGGCGAGGAAACGATGTAGCAGGCCACGAGCAGGAACCCGAGGCTCAGTAGGAACAGGAAGCCGATCATCGGGTTCCCCAGCACCAGAAAGTTCCGGCTGAGGGAGACGAGGTAGTAGACCCCGAAGATGAGGGACATGTTCCAGTAGGAGTAGAAGAGGTTCGATAGGGCGGAGTAGTAGAAGTTGTAGGCCACGAGGAGGAGGATCAGCTGGAAGATGAACGAGAAGTTCAGCACGCTCCGCGACACGAGCGCCTCGGCGACGAACGCCATGAGGACGAGCGCGAACTGCAGGATGGTCAGGAACTTAACCTTGTCGTAGGAGTTCTGGAGATTGAGCTTCAGCATGCGGGCTTACCTTTCGGTATATTTTAGCTCCCAAAGCCGGCGGAGGCTTTCATTTTTTACGAGCCGCAGACTTTTCCCCTCCGGGGTCACGAGCGCTTCCCCGTCGAAGCCGCGCTTGTCGGTAACGTAGCAGACCGTTCCAGTCGGGAGCCCCCGGTCGAAGCGCCAGTAGTCGAACTGGTTCTTCCGGGACTGGTAGTTGAGGGCCCCGACCTCCCGGTCGAGGTAGAAGGAAAGCTTCGAAGCGATCTGGTAGGTGTTGGCGAGGAGGGGGAGGCCCTCGCAGCGGCGGGCGACGTCCCCGGCCCACGCGCGCCAGCCGTGAAACTCCGTCAGCCGCTTAAGGCCCACGCGCTCGGGGGGGAAGAGGAAGAGAAGCCGGGCGGCGACCACGACCACAAAGGACGCGACCAGGAGGTTGCGCGCCCACCGACGGGCCCAGATCGGCGATCCCGCGGTGAGGCCGATCAGCGGAACCGCCAGGAAGATGGTCCAGTTCGCCTCCACGCGCTTGCCGAAGCTCGAGACAAGGAAGAAGAGGACGCTTCCGATCGCGATGGCCTTCAGCGCGCGCTCGAACGGCGACGCCGCCTTCTCCCGCAGGGCCGCGTACCAGACGACGGGCCCCGCCAGCGCTCCGGCCAGTAGCACCTGGAGAGTGAGATACTCGAGGCTCCGGTCCGGCGAGAACGACGCCCCCGGGCGCTCGAGGAAATGGTACCGAAGGGTCGCGAAGTCGTGCCGATGCTGCCAGATGAGGTGCGGCGCAAAGGCGACGAGCGCCGCGGCGGCGGTGACGTAGAACGACCGACGCGTGACGAGCGAAGGCACGGCCACGACCGTGAAGAACACGAGGAGGACCCCGTGGTACTTGGCGTAGAAGAGGAGGGCGATCGCGAGGCCCAGGAGGACGGACCGTGCAGCCGTGTCCGCCGCGAGGTAGCGCTTCAGCAGGTAGCAGTAGACCGCGGTCATGAAGAGCAGCGGAACGTCGGGGAGCGCGAGGAGGCCTGTAAACGACGCGAGCGGAAAACTGAAGAAGAGGAGGAAGCTCACGAGCCGATTGGCCGAGAAGGTCCAGAGGATCAAAAGACTTCCGAACTGCAGGAGGACGAAGCCGATCCGGACGGCAAGCTCGCCGCCACCGAGGAATGAGAAGAGACGGATCACGACGCCGACGAAGGGCGGATGATCGAAGTAACCCCAATCCAGATGCCGGGAGTAGAGCCAATAGTAGGCCTCGTCGTGGGCGAGCTCGAACCCCGACGCCATAAGAAGCTGGAGAATAAAGAGTACCGCAAAACTTAGCTTCAAGGTCTTCGTCATGTTCGCCATCCGGGCAATTGTGTGCTACAACTAACTAAAAATTATTAGCCAAGGCCCGCTGTTTGATTAGTCTGGATAAAGCAGTTGTCATCATACCAA
>JBILTI010000326.1:0-3410 GCA_044371595.1 Bacteriovoracaceae bacterium | reverse complement strand
TGATAGCTCTGCGAATGGAATTATACTGGAGACGTTACCCAATTACCTGGAAGAGTGCTTTGCCAGGGCCAGAAACCGAATTTACACATAAATTTTGACAGCACCACGACGTCGTAGATGATCGAGTTCATAGTCTATTCGGTGAGCATCGAACCAAACCCCACGAGCTCCTCGTCGACCCACACACTAAGGACCACGTCCCGCGCCTGATACGCCTTCTTGAACTTCGCAAAGTCGGGGCGCTTCATCGATGTGAGATTGATCTCCCGGAAGAACTTTTCAACTAGCGAGTCATCGATCCCTTCGCGAAATTTCATTGATCCAACCTCCCGTGTCCGAAGTTGAAAAGCCAAGTGATTGATACCACTAATACCAGTCCTTTAAAATCGTTTTAAGGAGACCAATTCCTCAGTATGATGGTGCCCATGAACTACTACAAGGCCATTCTCCAGTACGACGGCAGCGACCGCATGGGCTTCCAGTGGCAGGAGGGCATGCCCACGATCCAGGGTGACCTTAACCTGTCTCTGCAGCAGATCCTCCGGGGAAAAGTCACGACCAGATCCGCCTCCCGCACGGATAAGGGCGTTCACGCCTTCGGCCAGGTGGTCAAGATCTCGGCCGAGGATCCCACACCGCTCGATGCCGCGCGATTGAACGCGGTACTCCCGTCGCACATCCGGTGTCTCGAGATCTTTCCCTGTTCCGGAGACTTCATCCCCTCGATCGATCAATTCGCGAAGGAGTATCGGTACTTCTTCACGAACACCCCCGGGGTCTCGGGCCAGGACCAACGCTACATCGCGCAGACCCCGTACCCGCTGAACATCGGTCACGTCCAGACCTGCGTCGAGATGCTCACGGGGACAAACGACTTTCGAAACTTCTGGTCGATCGGGGGCTGCGCCAACACGACGCTTCGGGAGATCCATCGGTGTGACCTGACGTTGGTCAATCCTCAGGAACTCTTCCGGGACACGTTGTTCACCGCGGGCCCGCTCACCAGCTGCTGGCAGTTTCGCATCGTCGGTAAGGGGTTTCTGAAGCACATGGTCCGGCACCTCGTCGGCGCCCTCTGGATGGTCGGCAACGGCCAGCTGTCGGTGGACAACTTTTCTAAACTTCTTTACGGAGAACTGAAGGAGCAGCGACCCTGGAAGAAGGCCGATCCGCGGGGACTTTATCTCCTAAAGGTCAGCTACGACCCCGAATAATCCACCCCGCAAAAGGGTTCTCATCGGAGCGCCCATTAGGTATCCTTCAAACCATGAGTCGATTGAATTTCAAACTCGAGGCAACCGCCAAAGGATCCCGCGCCCGCGCGGCCACGTTCACCACCCTTCACGGAGAGGTGCAGACGCCGATCTTCATGCCGGTCGGCACCCAGGCCACGGTGAAAAACCAGACCGTCGAATCGCTCAAGACGGCCGGCTCGAACGTCCTCCTCGCCAACACGTACCACCTCCTCCTTCGCCCGGGCCCGGAGGTGATGCGGAAGTTCGGCGGCATCCACCGGTTCATGAACTGGGATCGTCCCGTCCTCACGGACTCCGGAGGGTTTCAGATCTTCTCGCTCTCGCACTCCCGCGAGATGAACGAACAGGGCGCCCGCTTCCTGAGCTACGTCGACAACCGCCCGATCCTGCTCACGCCGGAGCTGTCCATCGACATGCAGAAGGTCATCAACAGCGACATCATGATGGTCCTCGATCAGTGCATCGAGTCCAACGCCGGACACCGAGATGCGAAGGCCGCGATGGAGCTCACCCACCGGTGGGCGAAGCGGAGCCTCGAGGCCCGCGGCGATTCGCTCCAGTCGATGTTCGGAATCGTCCAGGGTGCCTGCCACGAAGACCTCCGCCGGCAGAGCGCGGACGTCCTGATAAATCTCCGGGTCAACGGCCAGGGCTTCGATGGCCTCGCGATCGGAGGCCTCGCCGTCGGTGAAACGAAATCCGAACGGGAGGACTTCACGGCGATCGCCGCGGAGATGCTGCCGGAGCACCTCCCGCGCTACCTGATGGGCGTCGGAACGCCGATCGACATCCTCGAAGCGGTTCACCGCGGGGTCGACATGTTCGACTGTATCCTCCCGAACCAGTATGGCCAGCGCGGGGTCGCGTTCACGAGCCGCGGGAACTTCCAGCTGCGCCGATCCGTCTACAAGTTCTCCGAGGAGAAGCTCGACCCGCGCTGCGACTGCCTGACCTGCACCAACTACTCCCGCGCGTACCTGCATCACCTCATCAAGACCGACGAGCCGCTCGGCTGGCACCTCCTCTCCCTCCACAACATCACGTTCTACCACCGGTTCATGCGCGAGATGAGAGCGAGCATCCTCGACGGGACCTTCCTCGACTTCTACGAGCGGAAGCGGAAGGAACTTGTTATGACCGACGAGGAGAATCCGCCGACCCCGATGACCCCGGAGAAGCCGTATAAAAAAGACAAGCGCCTCCAGCTCGGAGACTACGAAGTCCACGACTCCGGTCGCGGGTTTTCGAGCATCCGCCAGAAGAGCTCCGGCGAAGTCATGCATTCGGTGAATCCGCCCCAGGAAGAGGCGCGCAACCTCTACGTGCTGCCCGCGCGCATCGACGAGCGACTCGCCTCGCTCGACGAAGTCGTCGTCTGGGACGTGGGCCTCGGCGCCGCCCACAATTCGATGGCGGTGATCCACGAGTTTGCGAACAAGGACTTTGCGGGGAAGATCCGCATCGTGAGCTTTGAGAACGACACCGATCCCCTGAAGCTCGCGCTGAGGAACGCCCCCGCCTTCCCGCACCTTCACCACGCGGCCCCGCACGAGCTCCTGAAGCTCAATCGGTGGGGATCCGCGAAGGGCAACATCGTGTGGGAGCTCGTCCAGGGCGATTTCTCTCACACGTTCCGGGGGGCGCCGAAGCCGCACGTGATCTTCTACGATCCGTTCTCCATCCACACCAACGTCGAGCTCTGGAGCGAAGAGGCCTTCGCCCGGATCTTCGACTACTGCCGCGGTAACGAAGTCCAGCTCCTCAACTATTCGGCTTCCACAGCGGTCCGGGCGACGCTCCTCGCGGTCGGGTTCACCGTCGGCTACGGTCCCGCGACCGGCCCGAAGAGCACGACGACGGTTGCGTTTAACGACCCCGCGCTCGCACAAAGATTCGGGACGACCTTGCTCGGCGAGGAATGGCTCAACCGCTGGGAAAGAAGTGATGCCAAGGTTGCTCGAACATTAAGTCGCTCGGATGAAAAGGAATTTGAAGAGAAGATTCGCAGTCATTCTCAGTTTCGACGCCGGTAAATATAAAATTAGCTTCTGGATTCGGTTCTAGCACTGTGTAAGACTAAAAAAGAGTCAGAAACTCAACTAAACGCAACGCAGTTGGGTTTTCAAGTACCCATAACGTGAAACTCGTCGGTTA
>JBILTI010000010.1:0-11865 GCA_044371595.1 Bacteriovoracaceae bacterium | reverse complement strand
GGGCCGCTGGACGGCGGACCTCGCGAAGTGCCCGGCCTACCGCGCGTTCACCACGAAGCTTGCGGCCCGCCGGGCGAGCGTCATCTTCTCCTCGAACTACCTCACGAACCCGAGCTCGGCCTTCGGCCACACGCTGCTGCGGCTCTCGCGCTTCGACGAACCGCGGGCGACCGAGCTCCTGGACTACGGGATCAACTACGGGGCCCGCGCCGACGCCGCGAACCCCGTCGCGTACCTCTGGAACGGCGTCACCGGCGGCTTCCGCGGGACCTTCGCGGCTACGCCGTATTACTACAAGATCCGCGAGTACGCGGACCTCGAGTTCCGGGACCTCTGGGCCTACGATCTCCGCCTCTCCCCCGAGGAGGTCGGGGAGCTCGTCGATCACGTCTGGGAGCTCGCCGGAACCCACTTAGATTACTTTTATCTCCGGGAAAACTGCGCCTACCACATCCTGGGCCTCGTGAACGTCGTCCGTCCCGAGCTCCCGCTGACGGACGGGTTCACGCTCTACACGGTGCCCGCGGCGACCCTTCAGATGCTCCGGGCGCACGGGCTGATCGCGGACGGCGTCCGCCGCGAGTCGACGTTCTCGCGGCTCACCCGCATCACCGCGCCCCTCTCCGGGGACGAACGCCGGCGGGCCCGGGCGCTCGTCGCGCACCCGGACCACACCGGCGCGGAGCTCGCGGGCCTCGACGCGTCGTCGGCGGCCCGGATCCTCGACGTCGCGATCGAGGCCTACGATTACCGAAACGCTCCGGCGGTCCTGCGCGAGGATCCGGCGACGCTGGCGCACAAGTTCCCGCTCCTCCGCGCCCGGGCGCTCAATCCGGTGGTCTCGGGCCTCGGCGCGGGGGAGGCCGGGACCGCGGATCCCTCGCGGGGCCACGGGCCTCTGCGGCTCACGGGATCCTTCCGGGATTATAACGGGAGCGCTTCCGGGCTTCGCTTCGAGGTGAGGCCCGCGCTCCACGATCTCCTCGACCCCGAGGGCGGAGGCCTCCGGAACGGGGCCCTCGAGATGGGGACGGTTTCCCTCGAGGTCCTCTCGGCGCCGTCGCGGCGAAAGACGCTCCTCCTGGATCGGCTCTCGCTCCTCTCCGTCCGGAACTATCCGCCCCGGAGCTTCTGGGCCCGGCCCCTCGCCTGGGAGCTCGACGCCGGCGCCCGGGAGCTCCGTCGGCCGCCGTGTTTCAACTGCCCGGGCGCCTACGTGAACGGCGCCGTGGGGGCGAGCGTCCTCGCCGGCGACCTCCTCGGGGCGCTCCTCCTGAGCGGGGAGCTTAACCTCCAGTCGCAGTTCCGCGAAAACTACCGGATCGGCGCCGGGCCGAAGGTCTTCCTCCACTACTTGCTTCACCCGCGGCTCGTAGCGGGGATCACGTCGACGTACCACCTCAACACGTACCGGCACCGCGCCCCCGCTTCCGATCAGGACTGGGAGAGCGAGGCTGAGCTCCGGCTACACGTCACCGGCGGGCTGTCGCTGTTCGCGCGCGCGGCGGGGGCGGAGCGCGCGCGGGAGTGGCCCGGGGTTACCGAGTTCGGCTTGCGGTACTTTCCGCGATAGGGGAGAATGGGCGCATGAGTCTCATCCATCCCGAGTTCGTTTCCGTCGCCGGGGCCTGTCCCGGGATCCTCGTCGCCGCCTCCTACGGCACCACCGATAACTTTACCGGAGCGGTCGTCCCGGGCTACCGGGCGCCGGTGGCCCTGGTGTCCCGCCCCCTCGCCGAACGGCTCGGCGAGGCGCAGGATCGGGCCCGAAGTCAGGGCCTTCTGCTCAAGGTCTTTGACGGCTACCGGCCCGCGAAGGCCGTGCGCTTTTTTCAGGAGTGGGCCCGCGGTCCGGAGGACAATCCCGCGCTGAAGGAGCGCTTCTATCCGACGTACACCCGGGCCGAGCTCTTCGAGCGGGGCTTCATCGCGGCCCGGTCGTCGCATTCCCGGGGGGCGGCGGTAGACCTGACCCTGGCCCTCCCGACCGGGGAGGAGCTCGACATGGGGACGGAGTTCGACTTCTTCCACGAGCGCTCGTTCACCGAGTCGCCGCTCGTGGGGGAGACCGCGCGGGCCAACCGGCGGCGGCTCCGGGACGTGATGGAGGCGGCCGGGTTCCGGAACTTTCCCCATGAGTGGTGGCACTTCTCGCTCCGAACGGAGCCGTTCCCCGAGCAGTACTTCGACTTCGACGTCGGTCCGGACTACTCGTAGGTGAGCTCGTACCGCGCGTGGAGGTCGTCGAGCTCGCGCATCGAGTTCCGCCAGTACACGATCAGGAGATACGGGCTCAGGAGGAGCAGGCCAAAGCGAATGAGTGTTTTCATGGGTCCCTCTTGCCTCATTATGACGTCAAACGGTGCGGAGTACATATGGTGATTTCGTTGGCCGAGTTAAGATTTGATTAAGGACTTTTTATGCGGCTTCTGATCCTGATCCTCGCCGGATTCCTCGGGCAAGCTTGTTCTCACGTTTTCTACCAGCCGTCGGCCCGGCACTACGTCGATCCGGCCAAATTCAATCTGAAATATGAAGACGTGTACTTCCGCGCGGAAGACGGAACCCGGCTCCACGGGTGGTTCTTCCCCGCCCGGAGCGGGACCGTAAAGGGGACCGTGGTGCAGTTTCACGGGAACGCCCAGAACATCTCCACCCACTTCTACAGCCTCGTTTGGCTCCTGGACCGGGGCTATAACCTCTTCACCTTCGACTACCGGGGCTACGCCAAATCCGAGGGAAGGCCTTCGCAGACCGGCATCTACCTTGATGCGCTGGCGGCGATCGACCGGGCCCACGCGTTCCACCGGGAGCGCGGCGGCGGAAAGTTCGTGATCTACGGCCAGAGCACGGGCGGGGCGATCTCCCTCCGGGCGCTGCCCGACTGGAAGGAGCGGGATCGCGTCGACCTGGTGGTCATGGACTCGGCTTTCTCGTCGTACCAGGCCATCGCCTTCGACAAGCTCTACTCGCGCTGGTTCCTGTGGCCCTTCTCGCCGCTGGTCTACCTACTGATCTCGGACGCCTACGCGGCCGACGCGGTCTTCGACCGGGTCACTCGGCCGCTCCTCGTGATCACCGGCGCCCGCGATGAGATCGTCCCGGCGACGTTCGGAAAGGTCATCTACGAGGGCGTGGCCTCGCGGCTGAAGTGGCATTGGAAGCTCGCGACCGGCGCGCACATCGACGCGTACTTCATCGAGCAGGGGGCCCAGCGGGAGCGGTTCGTGCGCTTCCTCGACGAGCTCTGAGGGACGGGCCACTTTTGCCTAGCGCGTTTTTTCTGTCGGGTTGTCGACAAGGTCCTATATACTGTCCATAAGGTTTTTGTTTAGGACATTATCAAGGATTGATAAGTAGCGATGGGCCAGGCAAAGAAAAGCACGATCGACGAAGTCGGAAAACGCTCCTACACATCGTTCGCCCGGATCAACGGCGACCATCCGTTCAAGACGCAGGTTCCCGAGGGCCGCGTCGAGTACAAGGCCCGGCACAAGCGCGGCGGCAAGGTGGCCTTCTTTAACTTCGAGCTCGCCAAGGAAATGGGGCTCCTGCCGAAGTCGCACCTGAACGAACTGAACCCCGACCTCGAGCGCGAGATCCTCGAAACCTTCAGCCTCGTCATCATCAACGAGTACGACGTCATCAACAACGTGAAGATCCCCGACGAGGATGTCTACGCCAACACGTTCATGGCCACCCGCTACCTGCAGCTCCAGCACCCCGACAAGACGGGCCGGACCAGCGGCGACGGCCGCTCGATCTGGAACGGAACGGTCCGCGCCAACGGCGTCACCTGGGACATCTCGAGCTGCGGCACCGGCGCCACGAAGCTTTCGCCGGCCTGCAACATTAACAAGAAGTTCTACCAGACCGGGGACCCGAGCATCTCCTACGGCTGCGGCCTCTCGGAAGTGAGCGAGGGCCTCGAGACGCTGTTCTTCTCGGAGGTCCTGAGTAAGAACGGCTTCCGGACCGAGCGCGTCCTCGCGATCATCGAGCACGAGAAGGGCCTCGGCATCAACGTCCGCGCGAACCCGAACCTCCTGCGGCCCTCGCACTTCTTCAATCACCTGAAGCAGGGGAACCGGACTGCCCTGAAGCACGTCGCCGACTACTACATCCAGCGGCAGCTCGAGAACCGGGCCTGGGCCCCGGCGAGCTTCAAGACCGAGCGGGAGAAGTACTTTCACCTCGCGAAGGAGGTGGCCCGGGCCTTCGCCGAGACCGCCGCGCGCTTCGAGGACGAATACATCTTTTGCTGGCTGGACTGGGACGGCGACAACATCCTTATGGACGGTGGCATCATCGACTACGGCTCGATCCGCCAGTTCGGCCTCTTCCACGCCGAGTACCGCTACGACGACGTTCAGCGTTTCTCGACGACGATCCTCGAGCAGAAGCAGAAGGCGAAGTACATCGTCCAGTGCTTCGTACAGATCGCCGACTTCCTCGCGACCGAGAAGAAGCGGTCGCTCTCGAGCTTCCGGAACCACGAGATCCTCGGCTTCTTCGACCGGCACTTCGCCGAGTGCAAGGACCGGAACCTCCTCCAGAAGATCGGCTTCACGAAGCCCCAGCAGGAGCTCCTCCTGAAGAACCACCGGACCCTCGTGACGAAGTTCCGGAAGGCCTTCACGTACTTCGAGCGGGCCAAGGCGAAGCGGGGCCTCTACAAGGTCGCCGACGGCGTCACCCGCGACGCGATCTTCTGCATGCGCGACATCCTCCGCGAGTTCCCGCAGCTCTACCTCACGCGCGGCGCTCCGCTCGAGGCCCCGGACTTTATCGAGGTCATCCGGTCGTCCTACGCCCGGCGCTCGGACCTGAAGCTCACGCCGATCCGGCGCAAGCAGATCGCCCGCTTCCAGGAGGGGTACCTGGCGCTCGTCGCGGCCCTCGCCCGCGGCACCGGCGGCGACCGTAAGCACCTCCTCCTCGAGCTCACCATGCGCGCCTCGGTCATCAATAAGTACGACCGGGTGACCGGTGACTCGATCTCCTTCATTGTCCAGAAGGTCCAGAAGGTGCGGCCGAAGCTCTCGGCGCAGGAGCTCTACGAGCTCGCGCGGCAGTTCACCTCGTACCAGAACATGAACCCCGACAAGCGGGCCGTGGTGGAGTCCGGTCAGCCGCGGCACCGGAACATCCTTCAGAACTTCTACTCGATCGTACGGGACTGCCGCGAGGGGATATGAAGCTTGTCCTCTACAGCGGCGGCGACGACCGGGCGAACCGCGACCTCGATCGCGCCTTCGTCGAGGTCCTCGGGAAGCGCAACCCGGTCGTGACGTTCATCCCGTCCTCGTCGTACCTCTCCGAGCAGGAGTTCAAGGTCTTCGTAAAGCACTATTCGAAGTTCCGCATCTCCCGCTTCATCCACTTTCCGGTCGACGTGCCGTTCGACCGGATCATGTTCATCGAGGTCATGCGCAGCGACGCGATCCACCTCGCCGGCGGGAACACGTTCTACTTCCTCCGGAGCCTCCGCCGGGCGAAGCTCCTGCCCGAGCTCCGCCGGTTCGTCGAGCGCGGCGGCGTCCTCACGGGCCTCTCGGCCGGGGCGATCATGATGACAGCCGACATCGAGATGGCGGCGTACCCCGAGTTCGACCGCGACGAGAACACCGTGGGCCTCAAAAACCTTGCGGCCTTGGGCCTCGTCGACTTCGCCTTCTTCCCGCACTTCCGCAACTCGGCCCGCTACGACGCCGTCTTCAAGAAGTATTCGAAGCTCGAGAAGAAGCTCATCTACGCCTGCCCGGACGGGGCCGGGATCGTCGTCAACGGACCGGAGCTCCGGTTCGTCGGAAAGACCTTCGCGTTCAGCGAGGGCCACAAGTTCGCCATCAACTAGATCAGGCCGCGAGGTCGATCTCGACGTAGAGCGGGAGGTGATCCGAGAGGTTCTTCCAGTGCGCGTCCTTGAGGGCGACGGCGCTCACGGGGCGGAGGTTATGGACGAAGATCCGATCGAGGGAGAGGACCGGGAGGAACGACGGGAACGTTGCCGGGTAGCGGCCGTGAAGGTCGCGGAAGACCTCGGTCGCGCCGAGGGCCTTTTCGATCTGCGGGGAGATCTTCTTGTTCCAGTCGTTGAAGTCGCCGACGAGGACCCACGGGAGATCCTTCTCGCCCTGCATGTGTTTGATGAGGAGCTCGGTCTGCAGGTCGCGGCCCGTCTGCGTCAGGTCGAGGTGCGTATTGCAGAGGAGGAGCTCGCGCTCGATCGCCGGGATCATGACCTTCGTCTTCAAGAGCCCCCGGTGCTCGAAGCGGTTCGTCGAGATGGCGTGGTTCTGCCACTCGATGATCGGGAACTTCGAGAGGATCGCGTTGCCGTGGTGGCCCTCGGGGTAAACGGCGTTCTTCCCGTAGGCGAAATGGGGCCAGATCGAGTCCGCGATGTACTCGAACTGGATCGCCGTCTTCCAGCCGGGGATTTTGCATTTCTTGTCCTGGTGGTCTCCGAGGACCTCCTGGAGGAACAAAATGTCGGCGTCGGTTTCCCGGAGCGCCAGGCGGATCTGCTCGAGGATGAAGTCCCGGTTGCCGATCGTGAAGCCCTTGTGGATGTTGTAGGAGAGTATCTTTAGCTTCATGTTAAAACCAGTATTTGAAGAGGAAAAAGAGCCGCGATAGGAAGCGCTCCCGGAGGGGTCTGCGCTTCAGCTCCTCCAGCGTTACCGCCTGCTGCGATTCAGTAGCGGCGAGGAAGTGCGCCTCGATCGTTCTCCTATTATGCTCACCAACCACGACCAGGTCGACCTCTAAATCGTGGATAAAACTCCGATGATTTAGGTTGGTTGACCCGACCGTCATGAAGTCGTCGATGAGGTAGTTCTTCGCGTGCAGGACGGCGGCCGTGTACTGGTAGACCTTGACGCCCTTCCGGAGGAGGTAGCCGTAGTAGAAGTACTGCAACCAGGCGAAGACGCGCACGTCGGTGCGCCGGGAGATGAGGAGCCGCACGTCGACCCCGCGCTCCGCCGCCCTGGCGAGTACGCGGATGAGCCGTCGCTTGGGGATGAAGTACGGTGTCATGAGCCAGACCCGCTGCCGCGAGCGGTTGATGCGCTCGAGAAAGTCCCGGTAGAAGTACTGGCGCTTCAGGAACGATTGGTTGAGCCGCAGGGGGGAGCCGCGCCAGTCGACGGAGAGCGTTCCTCGGTGCCGACGCTGGTAGCGGTAGTAGTCGCGCAGGCGCCAGAGGCGGAGGAAGTTCAGGACCGCGAACCGCACGTGCGCGCCGGTCACGCGCACGCCCATGTCCTTCCAGGCCGCCTCGACGTGGTAGCGGGTGTGTTCGGCGGCCACGTTGAAGCTCCCGACGTAGAGGATCTCCTCGTCGATCGTGATGAGCTTCCGGTGGTTCCGGCGGTTGAGTCGCCAGAGCCGCGCCCCGAGGACGGAGAGCTTTTTGAGGCCCGAAACTTTTCCGAAGATCGGATGGTAGAAGGGGAGCGGATTGTAGATCTTGACCCGGATCCCCCGCTTCGCGAAGGCGCCGTAGAGCTTGTCGAAGAAGGTCCAGGAGCCGATCCCGTCGACGAGGATCCGGACCGTGACCCCGCGCTGGTGGGCCGCGATGAGGCGTGCGGCGACCTGCTTCCCGAGAAGGTCGTCGTTGAAGATGTACATTTCGATCGTGACCGATTCGCAGGCGCCGTCGATGTCCTGGAGGACGCTCTCGAAGTAGTCGTCGCCGTCGAAGAAGATGCGCTCGCTGGTCCAGGTGACTGTCATGGGAGCCGTATCGGAGTTTCAAGCTATTAGTAAACTCGAGCGGGCCAGTCGGGAACCGCGGCGGCTAAGTTTCCCCGCCGGATCGTCGATAAGCCTGGAAAGACTTTCATTCCGATGGAAAATTATGGCGCTGTCCAAAGAGACGTTCGTTAGTATCATCAAGTCCGCTTTCGCGTCGAACGTGAGCGACATCCACCTCCGGACCGACGAGAAGCCGTGCTTCCGGCTCCGCGGGGACCTGGTCCAGGTCAAGGCCGACCAACTTACGAACGACGACATGAAGCTCATCTGTTCGGTCATGATCAAGGACCAGGAGGTGCTGAAGCGCCTCGACCAGTTGAAGGAGCACGACGGCTCGTTCGAGGTCCCGAACGTCTGCCGAGTGCGCTTTAACATCCTCCGCTACCAGGGAAAGCTCGGCATCATCCTCCGACTTATCAACGCCAAGGTTCCGACGACCGAGGAGCTGAAGCTCCCGGCGGTGATCAACAAGATCGCCGGGGCCAACGCGGGCCTCGTCCTCGTGACCGGCGCCACGGGTTCCGGGAAATCCTCGACGCTCGCGGCGATGATCAACTATATTAACCGGACCTCGCCGGTGCACGTCCTCACGCTCGAGGACCCGGTCGAATACGTCCACACGCCGATCAAGGCCCGGATCACCCAGCGGGAGATCGGTCAGGACACCGACGACTTCAACTCGGCCCTTCGCTCGGCGCTCCGGCAGGACCCGGACATCATCCTGATCGGCGAGATGCGGGACGCGGAGACGATCTCGATCGCGATCAAAGCCGCGGAGACCGGGCACCTCGTCTTCGGCACCGTCCACACCACCGACGCGCTCTCGACGATCGGGCGCCTGATCGCCATGTTCCCCCCGGAGGAGCAGCACGTCGTCCGAACCCGGCTCTCGGATAACCTCCACGCGACGATCTCCCAGCGGCTCCTGAAGACGACCGACGGGAAGGGCCGCGTAGCGGCCCAGGAGATCATGATCAATAACCCCGGCGTCCGCGAGTCGATCCTCGACCCGGCGAAGACCAAGGAAATCTACACCTACATCGAAAAGGGCCAGGGCCGGGGCGGCTCCGGCGCCCAGAGCTTCGACCAGCACATCACGAAGCTCTACAAGCAGGGCCTCATCACCATGGAAGAGGCGAAGAGCAACGCCTCTAAGCCCGACGACTTGGAACGAAACCTCATGTTCGGCGACACCGGCACCGACGACTGATTGGCAACCGGGCCCCGGGGTTGCTATGATGCTCCCACGAGGTCCCCATGACGCTTTCGTTCCGCCACTACTACTGGCGCTGGCTCAAGAACCAGCTCTTCCTCTTTGTCACCTTCGCTGTCCTGATGACGCTGGCGCGCGTGTCCTTCGCGTTCTACTTCGGCGACGGGGCCACGCTCCTGGCCGACCCGGCCGCGCTCCGGCGGGCGCTCTGGCTCGGGTTCCGCTACGACCTCATGCCGCTCGCCTACGTGAACGCGCTGCCGTTCGTCCTCCTGAACGTCGGCTTCTTCCTCCCTGGGAAGGCCGCGATCCGGGTGCTTCGGGCGCTCGTCATCGGGATCCTCTTCACCGGCTACCTCCTGATCGGCTGGCTCTACGTCTTCGACTACGGCTTCTATTCGTACTTTCAGGAGCACCTGAACATCCTCTTCTTCGGCTTCTTCGAGGACGACACGCGAGCGCTCCTCATCACGATCTGGAAGAACTACAACGTCCCGCTGTGGCTCGCGGTCCTGGGCTTCGTCCACTACGGCCTCTGGCGGCTCGTGCGCTTCCTCTTCTCGCCGTTCGAGTTCGACCTCCGGCCCGGGCGCGCGACCGCGGCCGTCCCCGCGACCTTCGTCGCGGGCCTCGCCCTCCTGGCGCTCCTGGCGCGGGGGAACTTCGGCCGCCTGCCGCTCTCCCTCGAGGACGCGCACATCAGCGAGAACGAGTTCATCAACGAGGTGGCGCTCAACGGCGCCCTGACGCTCAACCGGGCGATCAAGATCCGGAAGACCTACGGCCGGGATCAGTACGATTATCTTAAGAACTACGGCTTCGCGGACTGGGCGGACGCCTTCGCGGCGGTCCGCGGGCACGCGCCCCCGGCCCCGGACGTCGCAGCGGCGCTCATTGCGAAGACCCGCCCCAACCGGTTCCTCGCGGAACATCCTCCCCACGTCGTCCTCGTGGTCATGGAGAGCTTCGGGAGCTACTGGGACGACGCCGACGGCGATTCGTTCCAGCTCTTCGGTGCGCTCCGCGAGCACCTCGCCGAAGGCGTCCTCTTCCGGAACTTCCTTCCGGCGGAGAACGGCACGATCGGAAGCATCGTCTCGGTCGCCGTGGGACAGGTGATCCGGCCCGGGGCACGCTTCCTCTCCGAGTCCGAGTACCTCCGGACGGGCCTCGGCTCGGCGGGGCACAAGGCGTTCCAGCGGAGCGGCTACGAGACGCACTTCGTCTACGGGGGAAAGCTCGGCTGGCGGGACCTCGGCAAGTACCTCGCGGTCCAGGGCTACGACAACCTCTGGGGCGCCGACGAGATCAAGGAGGCGCTTCCGGAGCTCGGGAACTTTTCCGCGCGCGACCTCGGAAACGAGTGGGGGATCTTCGACGAGTACGTCTACGGCTTCATCGACGAACAGCTCCGGACGGCGACGAAGCCCCAGTTCTTCCTCGTCCTGTCGACCTCGAACCATCCGCCGTTCGAGTACCCGACCTCGTATCAGCCGCGGCCCCTGACGCTCTCACCGGAGATCGCCGCCCGCCTCTCGGTCCCGGAGGAGATCGCCCGGAAGCGCTTCCTGGGACTCCAGTACGCCAACCAGAAGATGGGCGAGTTCCTCTCGCGGATCAAGACCTCAGCCTTCGGGGAGAAGACGATCGTGGCGCTCACCGGCGACCACAGCTTCTGGATCGCAAAGGGTGTCGGCCTCGAGCAGGAGTTCCGGCGGTACGCGGTGCCGTTCTTCCTGTCGATCCCGGAGGCCTACCGGCCCCGAACCGTAGACCCGGGGAAGTTCGGCTCCCACGAGGACATCTTTCCGACGCTCGCGAACCTAGCGCTCTCGGATCGCTCGTACGTGAAGCTCGGGGAGGACCTCTTCTCCGACGACGGCGCGGCGATCAACAGCTCGGGCCTCCTCGCCAACGAGCACGGCGCGATCCACCACGGGAAGTTCTGGCGCTGGGTGGACCGGGACCGACAGCTCCTCGCCCCCGGCGAAGCGACCCCGGAGCTCCGCGAACTCCAGCGCCGCGCGCGGGGCCTGATCGGCCTCACCGACGCGTATCTTAAGAGCGAAAAGTCGCGTACGCCGCCTGCCGGAGGCAATGGTCGGCCATAACGATCTTCGCCATCGCCTCGACCACCGGGACCACGCGCGGGAGGATGCACGGGTCGTGGCGCCCGGCCTTCGCCTTCTCGCCGATCGTCGACGGCGCCTTGAACGCGAGCCGCAGGACGATCTCGTCGCCGTTTGAGATTCCGCCCTCCATGCCGCCGAACGTCGCCGGGTCGGCGGACATGACGGAGCCGGGGAGCCGGGCCGTCGCGAACGCGTCGGCGACGCTGAAACCGATGCAGGCCGGGAGCGAGAGCATCGCCTTCGCGAAGTCGGCCTTGAGCTTATCGAACACGGGTTCGCCGAGGCCCGCCGGCGCGTTCCGGATCGAGAGCGCCACGACGCCGCCGGCGGACTCGCCGCGGGCCTTGCAGTCTTTTAAATACTCGATGACCGTGGCCGAGAGAGCCGGGTCCGGGAGGTTGATCTCGCCCCGGTCGACGGCGTGATCTCGGGGCCTCTCGGGGAGCCGGAAGTGCGCCACTTCCTCGACGTAGGCGTAGAACGAAACGTCCGGGATCACGAGGCCCGCGAAGTACCCGCCGATCACCCGCGCGAGAGTTTCCCGGCCCGAGGCCCGGCCTCCGCCGCGGTGGTCGCGGTGTCCGTACTTGATCATCGTCGTGCGGTCCGCGTGCCCGGGCCGGTACGTGTCCCGGAGCTGGTCGTAGTCGCCGCTCCGCTGGTTCGTGTTTCGGACGATCACCGTGACCGGGGTCCCGAGGGTCTTTCCCTCGAAGACGCCGGAGAGGATCTCCGGCGCATCGTCTTCCTTCC
>JBILTI010000026.1:0-9461 GCA_044371595.1 Bacteriovoracaceae bacterium | reverse complement strand
ACAAGTTCCTCGAGGCGCAGGGTCTCCTCCCGGCCAAGGGCAGCCTGGTCCTCGAAGTGGGCTGCGGAACCGGCGCGGGGCTCACGTACTTCCGCGATCAGGGGTACCAGATCGTCGGCTGCGACCTGTCGCGGGAGATCATCGAAAAGGGAAGGGAACGGTACGACCTTCCGCTCTTCGCCGGGACGCTCGCGGAGCTGTCGCTGGAGCGAAGGCCGGACCTCGTCATCTATTGTCACGTCTTCGAGCACCTGGTCGATCCGTATAAGGAGCTCGCGATGCTCGAGCGGCACCTGAACCCCGAAACGCTCATCTACATCGAGATGCCCGGGCTCAAGAAGGACTTCGGTAACAAGCTCCGCTTCCTAAAGGGGGCGCACGTCTTCCACTTCTCCCGGAGATCGCTCGAGAACATGCTGGGGAAGGCGGGCTTCGCCCTCGTCTCCGGCGACGAGAGCATCCGGGCCGTCTTCCGGCGTCGACCCGGGTTCACGTTCGATCTGAAGAATGACTACTCCGCGGCGCTTTATTACCTGATCCGGAGCGAGCTTACGTTCCGGCTCAAGGGCCTCGTTAAGCGGACGCGAAGGTAGCTCATGCCGACGATCGAACCTAAGAACGCCGTCTGCCTGGAGATCCTCGACGCGCTCCTCGCGGCCTCCGCCGACGTCCGGCGGCAGCTTCCGGCGTACGAGACGCTGCTCGTGCTCTTCTTCCACGACCTCGTGATCTACCTCACCGGCGCGTACCTCCTGACCGTCGACGACGACCGGGAGGGGGAGCTTTCCTTCCCATTCTGTAGCAAAGCCTACCTCGATGCTCCGGCACGCCTTTCCTTTGCCCCCGAGGCCGTCGCGTTCCGGAAGCCGCCGTTTCTCCCGAACCTGATCGGGAAACGGATCGGGATCGGCGGAAACGTTTCCTTCGACTCGCGGCTCGAGAAGTTCCGCTTCCTCGGCGGACAGAAGGTGGTCGCCCTCGGAGAGAGCCGGTTTCACCTCCGGCATCAGGAGGATCAGCTGGCGGAGCTGCGGGCGCTCCTCGTCGACCTCGCCGGCCGATATCAGCTCGCCGCGGACCGCGACGTCTTCGCGGATAACTTCCTCGCTTACTGCCGTCGCTTCCTCGGCGACCGGGAGTGCTACGTGGAAAAGGAGTTTCTCCTCACCGGCTCTAACGTGTCGATCCAGAACCGGCTCCTGTCGGCGCAGCAGCTCAAGCACGGGAACCGGGCCATCTGCGTCGGCCACGGCGAGCAGTCCCCGTTCTTCCTCGACGAGCCGGTTTTCTTCTACGGCGACCTTTCGTTGTGCACCGACTTCGTCTCCTACGGGGCCGCCCTACCGGGAGACCACGACCACAAGCGCTTCATACTCACCGAGGCGCCCCGGATCTGGGGCCGCGCTTCGCGGAAGGTCTCGGCCCTCCACCGGCACCACGGGCGCCGGCGGACCGGCGGCCGGATCTTATACGTACCGACGCTCTATTCGTCGAACCGCCGCTACGGGCCTTACCGGGACATCAGCGACGCCGACTACCTCCGCTGGCAGGAGAAGATCATGAGCTTTTCGCCGGACGTAACCATCAAGGTTCATCCGAAGGGTCGAAAACTGCGGCTCGACTGGCGGTGCGAGTCGCGGTGGCTCGAGGATTGCATCCACGACTACGACTACTACGTCTTCGACTACATCTCGACCGCGTCGACTCTGTGTCTCGCGATGGATCGGCCGGTGCTGTTCCTCGACCTCGGCATTCGGAACATTTCCCGCGCGGGGCTCGCCGCGGTCCGTGAGGCGTGTACCTACCACAAGGTCGATCTCGACGTCCCGACCGCAGAGGTTCATTCTCGGCTACGGGACTTCAAAGATGCCGGCGTGGTTCACGACCGCCGGGGTATCGCTTCGGATTATTTCCTCGGCTCAGAAACTTTTTTGACCGACGTCCTCCGCGCGGCGATCAGCGCTCCCTGAGCAGCTCCTGGAAAAGCTGGAGGTGGCGGTCCGTCGGATGTGCCCCCTCGACGCCCCCGTAGATGACGTCGCGAATGAACCCGTCGTCGCTGCGCGGGACGAGGATTCCGGCCACTAAGCGGTCAAGTATCTGCTCCATTTCCTCCCAAGAGCCGGGGTTGTAGCTCACGTCGTAGCGGTCGAAGACCGTCGTGTTATCGTGGAGGTACTTCGGATAGACGAGGGGTTTCTCGAGCCAGAGGGCGTCGATGCCGGCGCTCGAGCCGAGGTTAATCAATAGATCCGAGGCTTCGATCAGGATCGGCGTAGGAAGGTCCGAGTAGGTGAGGGGAAGCTTCGAGATCTCGTTCTCCGGATATCGGTCGAGGTCGGACCCGTTCCGAGTGTGCGGTTTGACCACGACGCAAATCCCGGGAAAGTTCGAGAGACGCCGGAGGAAATCCACCGTCCGGTCCACGTCAACGTTATAATTCCAGTGGGGGTACAGGAAGAGTACGCGGCGGCCCGGGGGGAGTTGGGGGGCCGAGAACGACTGCTTCTGTCGCGCGAGGTTCCCCAGGGCCCCGTCGCGAGTGAAACGCGGGCTACCGAGAACGAGGATCTTCGCCGCGTCCTGGCCCCAGGTTACCGAAGTCTCCTTGTGATGTTCGGTCTGCAGGACGTACCGGTCGTACTGGTTTCGGTCCGAGAAGTTCGGGAGGGCGCCGTTCTCCCGGAGGTTCCGCCGGATCTCCGTCGTCATGTCGGTGTTCAGGTAGATGTTAAGCCCGTGCGGAAGTGCGATGACGGGGATCCCGCTCGCCTTTGCGGGCGAGAAGAAGAGTTTCCCGATTCCGTGGCCGCCGGGGCCGGACATCTCATAGCAGAGGAGCCCGACGTCGGCGCGCCGGAGGAGGACGCCAAGCGGTCTCCGGAGTAGCTTCGTCGTCGCCCGAAGGAGCCGGCCTAGGAGCTTCCGCTCCATGAGTCCGTTGAGGAGCGCGAAGCGATGGAAGCGGGCACCGCGCGCGCAGAGGTCGCGGATCCGGTAGTCGTTGGCCAGGTCGCTGGTCGTGCACGCGACGATCGAGAGCTTCGGCCACCGGGGAGCCGCCGCTGCGATCAGCGGGTGGAAGTGGTCGAGGTCGTTGTAGGAACGAACGAAGAAAAGGATTCTGCTCATTGTTTCCGGAAGAGGTAGTTGATCGGCGACGAGCTCTTCTTCCGGTTCGACGGCTCCTCCGCTTCGATCCTGAAGCCGAACGCTCCAAGGTGCGCGCTGAGCGGCCCCGCCTCGGTCGGCGCGAGCTCGACGAGCAGGGACCGGAGCTTCGGTTCCGCCAGCATCCCCCGCGAAGCCGTCAAGATGGCGCCCTCGAGGCCGTCGACGTCGATCTTGAGGTGGACCTCGGTGGCCCGGGCAATCGGCAGGTGCGTGTGCAGGTCATCGAGGGTGACCGAAAAGATTCCCTGCTCGAAGGCCGGGGTGAAGCTCCGGCCCGTATCGTCGACGGCTTGGCTCATCTGCGACGTCGAGGAGCCGGCGGTGAACTTGAAGTGGAAAAACGTTTCGACGCTCCGCTGGCCGCCGACGCCGAGACAGAAGGCCCGCGCGGTGCGGTCGAGGCCATTGAGCTTGAGGTTCATGTTGAGGGAGTAGTAGTTCTGGAAGTGGGGCTCGAAAGCGTAGACGTCGGCTCCGCGGGAGGCCGCCATCAGGCTGTAGATGCCGACGTTGGCCCCGACGTCGAGGAAGAGGCACCCGCGTCCGAGCTTCGAGATCCAGCCGGTCGTGATCGGCTCCTTGGTGTAGGCCGTCTTCGCGCGGGTGATCTCCTCCGTGTTGTGGCATAGGAATCGGAGGTCGCCGTTCTCGACGACCGTGGGTTTCAGCGCGAGGAGCTTGTTGTGGATGGCGGCGACGATGTTCATCATTTCACGTCCAGGATTAAACGTTTAGTTTCGAAGGAGCTCGACTTGAGTCGGTGCGAGATGAAGATGGTGATCTGCTTCGGAAACTGCTCGCGGATCCGCCGCAGGATCCGCTCCTCGAGCTCGTAGTCGAGGTGCGACGTCGCCTCGTCGAGGAGGAGGAGCTCCGGGCGCTTGAGGATCGCCCGGGCGAGCGAAAGCCGCTGCTTCTGCCCGGTGGAGAGCGTCGCGAGTTCGTTGAGCTTCTCGTCGAGGCGTTTCGGAAGGGCGTCGATGACCTTTTCCAGTTCGACGAGGCGGAGCACGGCGAACAGGTCGTTGTCGCCGACCTTCTCCTTCGTCGGGTTGCCGAAGAGGAGGTTTTCCCGGATCGTCGCGGGGATCAGGTACGGATCGGCGCCGGAGTAGCCGAGGCGCTGGATGTAGTTCGGCGCCGTCTTCGAGATCTCCTCTCCGTTGACGAGGATCTCGCCGGTGAGGGGCGAGTTGATCTTCAGGAGCAGGCTGATGATCGTGCTCTTGCCGACGCCGGACGGGCCGTTGATCACCCAGAAATCCCCGGCGGCGAGCTCGACGTTGATGGGATCGAACAGAGACCCCTTTCCGTGATAGGAGAAGGTCACGTCCCGGAGCTCGATCCGGGAAATGGGGGCGGGTGGCCCCTCGGACCCAACCTGTTCCGCCGGGGCGCTCTTCCGGGGGGCCCGGAGCTTGGCCTTGAATTCCCGGAGATCCTCTACCTGCTTGCTGTGAAAGAGGATCTCGGTTGCCGATTGGTTCACCTCGGAGACGCCCTGGTTGAGGCGCAGGATGATGTAGAAGAAGGAGAGGAGGTCGTAGGTGCTGTTGGTGTAGTTCTTAAAATAATATGTGATCAGCAGGAGGATCGTCATTCCGAAGGACATCGGCAACAGGGACTTCGTGTTCGCGAAGACCTGATAGCGCATCGTGCTCTGGAAGCAGCTGTTCATCAGGCGGTGCGCGCGGACTACCTCCTGCTCGACGAGGTCGTAGGCTTTGAGGAAGAAGTTCTGGCGGAGTCCCTGAACGAGGAGCTGCGTCGTGAGAAGGTTTTCGCTGTTGATATTCTTCCCGAGCTTCCGGATCCGCTTGTTGAGGCGCTGGAGCGGGATGTACGAAAGGTACATGAACGTCAGGGCAAGGAGTATCGGCTCCGGCGACATGTAGAGCCCCGTCAGAAACAAGACGACGACGGTCGTACCCATGACGGTGAAGTTTATCAGGTGCGCTATCGCGCGGGCCGCGGAGTTCACCTTCTCGTTGAACACGTCGATGAGTTCGTGGAGGCCCAGCTTCTCGGCCGAGTAGATCCCCTTCTCGAAGATCTCCAGGCGGTTGTTGAGGGTCACGGACTGGAACGCCCAGTGCATGGAATAGGATTTTACCGAGATGACCGCCGCCCGGACGAACGCGAGGATGACGAAGAGGACCAGCGGAAGCAGGCTGTTTGCCGTGAGCCACTCCGGCAGGCGCTCGGATCGAAGCGCGGTCAGGCCAAGCGAGTTCAGCGCGCTCTGCAGGCTGATCGCGAAGAGGGTCTCGACGCCCACGAGCACGAAGGCCGTCCCGAGGCACGTGGCGAGGATCCGCAGCTTCTTCTCCCCCAGGAGGTCGAGGAGCAGCCGGATCGATCGTACGAAGTGGGAGTTCTTTAGGTTCACCATAGCTGCTTCACGACCCTCCGGGCGAGGAAGCGGAGCTGCGAATGGCCTCGTTCGAACTCGGGGGTGACCGACCCCGGCGCCACGATGTTTCGCTCGACGAGGTGCCGGCTGAGGGAAGCCTCCCGCCGGAGCGAACCGAGGCCCACCCGAAAGTGATCAACCCGGAGATGCCGGACGAGGCTCGGGTGGATGCGGGCAAAGTCCCGCGAGCAGTTCCAGCTCATGTCGAGGGACTGGAACCGGAGGCCGTCGGCGCCGAAGATCGTCTCCGCGAACGACGGCTGATCCATGTGGTAGCCGATCTCCCGGAACTTCGCGTTCCAGTCGCGGAAAAAGTTTTCGACGTTGGCGCACTTCTTGTAGAGGAGGACGCCGCTGTTCCAGTGGGGATTGTCGAGCGTCCGGTAGCTCAGCTTCGCGAGGTTTCCCGTTGGGTCTTTATATTCGATCGGCCAGGAGTGGAGCCGGGCGAGGAGCTCGTAGCGGTCGAGGAGCTTATCGGCCGGGGTCAGGTCGCCGACGACCTCGGTGTCGCAGTCGAGGAAAACCGTCCGCTCGAAGGGCGAGTACCGGTAGGCGGAGGTCTTGTAGAGGCGGTTGTTCTTATCTTCGTCGTCGATCGTCACGACGTGGTCGAAGGGGCGGATCCCGTCGATCTCGAAGTCCGGCGCGAAGCGGACGTTCGTTACGATCGATACGGGCCACGCGAGCCGGCGCTTGAGCGAGAGCGCGGACGCTAGGGCCTTTACTAAGAAAGGATATCCGAAGGCTAGGTATTGGACGCCGATGTCAACTTTCATTCGGTTAGCGGGAAGGCTTTCTCAAGAGGCGAAGGTAGATAAACATCCGCCACGAGTTCGGCACGATTCGCACGGCCAGTCGAGTCACGGAGTTCAGGACGAAGTGAAGCGGCGTCGTAAAGCCGATGTTTAGGAATTCCTTCTGCATCTTAAATTCGTTCAAAAAGTGCTTAATTCCGCCGCGCTTCGAGATCATCTTGCCGCCGGCCGACGCCAGGACCAGCGGATCCGGAAGATTTGCGAACTTGCAGCCGGTCATCAGCATCTTCACCCAGAGGTGGTAGTCCTGCGCGTACCGGTAGTCGCTATAGCCCCCGGCCCGGCAGACGGAGGATTTCCGGAAGACGACGCTCATGTGATTGATCGGGTTCCGCCACTTCGCGTACACGGAAATGCAATCGTGGTTCAGGGGGACTTTCTTTTCGCTCAGGATAACCTTCGGGTCGGCGTCGAATTCGAGGATCGAGCTTCCGACGAGGTCGATGTCGACGTTGCGGACGAGGAAATCAACCTGCTTCTCGAACCGCTGCGGAAGGGAAATGTCATCCGTATCCGCGCGCGCGATGATCTCCGTCTCACATTCTCTCATCCCGAGCTGGAGCGCCTTCCCGAGGCCCAGGTTCTCGGGGCTGCGGACCAGCTTCAGCGGAAGCTTGGGTTGCATCTCCGAGATGACGTCCTCGAGCTGCGGGGTAAGTTCGCCGTCGCAGACCATGACCACTCTCTCCGCCTTGAGCGTCTGCTGACAGAGGCTATCTAAAGATTTATGGAGAAGCGCGGGATCCTCTTTGGCGTGAACGGCCATCAGAACGGAAAATGGAGGCAAACTCGGATTCATATATTTCAATTTTCTATGATTGACGTTAAGACAAGAATTTTACTGTGAAGAAACGGCCCTCGTCTACCCGTATTACTAGTCGCGACAAGGACCTAGCGGTCGTTTTTTGGAGGGAGTGGAACGACGTAGAGCTTTCGAGCCCCCGTCGCGACGCTGTCGAAATACACCGCGTCTTTGGCGCGGGACCACCGGGGATGTAGATCGCAGCGGTTTGGTCCGGAGAACCGAGACCCGTGGCGAACTCTCGCGATCTCCTCTAATCCTGCGAAAATGCTGTAATCGAGGATCCAGAGCTTCGAGACTCCTCGGAAGTTCGGGTACGAATCGACCACAACCCGGCCCTCGTTGAACTGGGGATGACCGTCTCCGGTAAGATGTTTTAAGGAATCGACGGGTGTCGAGATGTCCGCATCGACGTCGATCTCGAAGAACCCGTCGCGGCCCGCGGAGTCACTGGCGTAGGCCAGGATCCGCGATTCGGAGACCCAGGTGTAGTGGCTGACCATCCGGCCGGTCGTGATGAGTCGCAGAGACTTGCTCTCCATGTCATACAGGAATAGCCAGTCCTTTCGGACCTTCTGACGAGTGAACGTCCTTAAAATGAAGATGAACTTGTCCCGCTCGGGGTGCGGAAGAATGTGGTTCACGACGCTGGACTCCGTAAGCTCCACCGTCGGGATCGTTCTTAGATCCTCGTCGGTGAGGAGGGTCTCCTCGTGCCCGGTTTCGATCGTCACCGCCTTTATCCAAAGGCCCGGAGCGCAGTGGCCCTGGTATCCGTATTCCGATCCCGTTTCCCGGAGCCGTTCGAAGTTAACTCCGAGCAGTTTCCGCGACTTCGTGATCCCGTAGACGGGTGTGTCGAACGTTTTCCTCTCTCCGGTGACGAGGTTCCGGAGCCGGGTACAGAGAACGTCTCCGTCGCGGAGATCGTTGTAGACGAACTCGCGATCCGAGAGCCAGAGCGCGCGGGAACCGAGTTGGAAGTTAAAGGCGCGGGAGAGGTTTTCCTCGACGCGGCGGCCCGACTTCGTTTCGATGACGGAGACGCGGATCTTATCTCCCTCCGCGGCGTCGTACTCGTGGAGCAGGAGATGCGTCGAATCCGGAGACTCCGGCGAGACGTCGTGGTAGCCGAAGAACGTCTCCCGCGGCGACGGAAAGACCTCGCGCAACGGATACGGCGATTCCATTTTCGGTGCCGGAATAAGGTCACCGGTGCCAAGGATGATTCGCTTTACCGCCGCCTTTACCCCGGGGGCCCTGCGAAGGAGCCGCTTGATCGCCGCCTTCATGGCCTCGGGCCTTCCAGGACACTCTGGTAGAGCTTCAGGTAATCGTTCGCCATGCGTTCGGCGGAGATCGAAGACAGATCTACCTTCGCGAGCGGTGCGGCGGCGGCGCCGGCTATTTTTTCAGCGAGGTCGGCGACGTCGCCGAGCTTATAGAATTGCGCGCCGTATCCCATTTCGTTTATCTCTCGATGAGCGGGAATGTCGGAGAGGATCGTCGGTAGGCCACAGGCGATGGCCTCGAGGACCGCGTTCGGCAATCCTTCGGAGAGGGAAGTGGAAACGAAGACGTCGCTCGCGAAGAGCCACTCGTGGATGTTGCCGACGTGACCGGGATGAAGGATCCGCGCATCCCCGGGAATCCGACTCCGCTCGGGCCCCTCGCCGAGGACGACGAACCGCAGGTTGTCCCGCTTCGCCAGGAGGTTCACGGCCCCGAAGAAATCCGGCAGATTCTTTCGCGGGATCAAGCTTCCGACCCAGACGACGACCTTGTCGTCGGTGCCCAGTCCGAGCTTCTTGCGAAGGCTTTCCTTGTCCTGCGGGGGTGGAACCTTCACGCCGTTGCGAATGAAGCAGAGCCCCGGGAGGACGGAAACGAGGCCCTCGTGTATGGACTGGGAGCAGGCGACGTTCAACCGGCACTTCCTTAATACCTGGAGATGTCGCCAGGACATGAGCCGCCCGAGGACCGGACCGAACTTCATCGGATAATCGACCCACGGGACGTTTCGGATCGTGACCAGGTGCGGAACGTCGATTTGAAGCGAGGCCACGAGGGCATCGGGCCGGAGTCCGTGCGTGTGGACCAGGTCGAACTTCTCCCGTTGGAGGAAGCCCCGTAGCGCGGACTTTGCGAGGACCAGACCCTTAAGGCGGGAGAGTCCGAGCGACGACCAGGGAATCTTTTGCTCGTCGAACTGCCGGGCGATCGACGTCGCCCCCTCGGGTGAGAGCGTCAGGAC
>JBILTI010000469.1:0-10095 GCA_044371595.1 Bacteriovoracaceae bacterium | reverse complement strand
ATGAAGTAGGGCTAACGAATCGTCCACGGAGGGCCTTTGGCCAGAAAGAGTGATATTTGCGCCATTATCGAAGAAGGCTGCAAGTTCGAAGGGAACCTGTCGTTTAGCGGGACCGTGAGGATCGCCGGGTACGTAAACGGCAGTATCTTCTCAAATGACACGCTGATTATTTCTGAAGGGGCGGTTATCAACGCCGATATCAACGCAAACATAGTTATCATTTCGGGCTCCGTAAAAGGGACAATTAAAGCGTCCTCCCGCGTGGAGATAAGACGCCCTGCGCGCTTCGAAGGAACCGTTACAAGTCCAAGTCTTATCGTCGAAGAAGGGGTTATTTTCCACGGAATAACCAAGATGAAGGACAAAAAATAAGCCCCCAAATTTCTTGACGGAAACCCCTTTGAAGCTTAAAAAATTAGAGCAAAAACAATAAGCTTCATATTTAAGGTTCAACTCATGGAAACATTTACGGCCATCTTCACTCAGTTGGGTGTGGATTCCTCTCTTGTCTATCAATTTCTCATCATCTTAGTAGCTTTCGTCATCGCTCAATTTCTATTTCTGGGTAAACTTCAAGACGTCATCGAAACTCGCGAAGAGAAGACCTTGAAGCTCGAGAGCTCGGCGGACGAGACGATTGAAAAAGTTCAGAAGATGCAGATCGAATACAAAGCGAAGATCGATGAAGCAAACCGGAGCGCGCTTAAAAACGCTACCGAAAAGAAACAAAAGATTACACAGAAATACACGGACCAGTACAAGCAAACCGAGAGAGAAGTGAACGCCTACGTCGATCAGTCGCGCGGCGAATTCACAAAAGAGATCGCGAGCAACAAACAGAAGTATCTATCTGAAGCAGACACCCTCGCCCAGTCCCTCGTTCAAAAGATTATTCAATAAGGAAGACTATGCGTTTTTGGACCGTTTCTACCGCCCTCGTAGTTTCTATAGCTAACGCCTACGGCGCCGCCGGAGGACATGGAGAAGGCCACCACGCTTCAGTGACTGATCTCATCGCACCTTCTGTAAACGTCGGCATCCTTCTGGGTGTCCTGGCATGGAAGCTGAAGGCTCCGCTTCACGCGTACTTCAGCGGCAAGGCCGAAGACGTCGCCAATACGCTCGAGCGCGCGAGCCTCAAATCGAAAGAAGCTCAGATTATGATCGAAGGGGAGTCGCGGAAGCTGGCGAACCTTCAGAACGAGATCAAATCGATCCTCCAGCAATCAGAAAACGACGTGGCGCACTTCGAGAAGAACCTTTCGAAGGAAACCGAGGAGAAAACGCAGAAGCTCAAGGCGGATGCAAACTCTAAGATCCAGGCCGACAAGAAGGCCCTCATGGACGAGCTTAACTCCGAGCTCCTGAACCTGGTTATCAGCAAAACCAAAACGACGATCAAGACAAACAAAGACTATCAGTCAAAAGTTTCATCGAAGCTTTTGAGAGGGCTATAAAAAATGAAAGAGAAAACGGTTGCGCGGGTCTATGCCAAGTCTCTCCTCGAGCTCGGGGACGAGAGAAAAGTAGCGATCGCCGACGAGCTGACGAAGCTCACGGAAGTGATCAATAAGTCCAACGAGCTCGAGAACGTTTTGTTTCTCGATCTCTTCACGCTGGAAGAGAAGAAGGTCGTTTTCACTGAAGTCGCCGGCAAGCTCGGCCTGTCGCAGATCACGACCGAGATCGTGAAGTACCTCATCGACGAAAAGCGCGTCGGCATTCTTCCTCTGATCATTAAGGAAGTCATCGTGATGGACGACGAGCGCAAGGGATTTATGAAAGGAACGATTGAAGGGACAGATACTTCGATCGATCCCGTCTTTAAGGCAAAGATCGAAGGCTTTCTAAAGAATAAGTTCGGCCGCGAGCCACACCTGGATTATGTACAGAACGTGAATCTCTCTGCGGGCTACAAGGTGACAGTCGAAGATCTCCAGCTCGACGCCTCCCTCGATAACCAGTTAGAGCAGTTTAAACAGTCTATTCTTAGCGAATAATAAAACCCAAAAAGGGAAGGATTTTAGATGAGCACATCAATCAGACCTGAAGAAATCACAGGCATTATCAAAGATCGGATCGCGAACTTTGAGTCTCGCCTTCAGATGAACGAAATTGGTACCGTCCTCACAATTGGTGACGGTGTGGCCCGTGTTTTCGGTTTAAAAAATGTCCTCGCTGGCGAGCTCGTAGAGTTCGACGGCGGCGTTAAGGGAATGGTCCTTAACCTCGAAGCAAATAATGTTGGTATCGTCGTTCTCGGTAACGACGAAGCAATTAAAGAAGGAACAACTGTAAAACGCACCGAAAAGATCGTTTCCGTACCCGTAGGCAACGCCCTTCTCGGGCGCGTCGTAAACGCGATCGGCGAGCCGATCGATGGTCAGGGTGAAATCAAGGCGACCGAGTTCCGGAACGTCGAAATCAAAGCCCCGGGGATCATTGCCCGTAAATCAGTTCACGAGCCGATGCAGACCGGCATTAAGGCGATCGACGCGATGATCCCGATCGGCCGCGGCCAGCGCGAGCTCATCATCGGAGACCGGAAAACCGGCAAGACCGCGGTCGCCGTCGACACGATCATCAACCAGAAAGGCAAAGACGTTATTTGTATCTACGTGGCCATCGGCCAGAAGCAGTCAACGGTTCGTCAGGTTTACCAGAAGCTCCTCGAGGCCGGCGCACTCGAGTATACGATCATCGTCTCCGCGACGGCGTCGCACTCGGCTCCGCTTCAGTATCTTGCTCCGTACACCGGTTGTACGATGGGCGAGTTCTACCGCGACTCCGGCAAGCACGCCCTGATCATCTACGACGACTTAACGAAGCAGTCGCAGGCCTACCGTCAGCTGTCGCTCCTCCTTCGTCGTCCGCCGGGCCGGGAAGCGTTCCCGGGAGACGTATTCTACATCCACTCGAGACTCCTCGAGCGCGCAGCGAAGCTCTCCGACGAGCTAGGGGCAGGCTCCCTGACCGCGCTGCCGATCATCGAAACTCAAGAGGGCGACGTTTCGGCTTATATCCCGACAAACGTTATCTCCATCACCGATGGACAGATCTACCTCGAGTCCGATCTATTCAACTCCGGGATTCGTCCGGCGGTTAACGTGGGTCTCTCCGTTTCACGGGTCGGTGGTTCCGCGCAGATTAAGGCGATGAAAAAAGTCGCCGGTACGCTACGGCTCGACCTTGCCCAGTTCCGCGAGCTCGCGGCATTCGCGCAGTTCGGCTCGGACCTCGATGAAGCCACGCAGCGCCAGCTCAACCGGGGTTCTCGTCTCGTCGAGCTCCTGAAGCAGGCCCAGTACTCACCGATGGACGTCATCGACCAGTCGATCTCGATCTTCGCCGCAACGAAGGGCTTCTTCGATATGGTTCCCGTGTCTAAGATCCGCCAGGTCGAGGCCGACCTCCTTGCTATGCTGAATTCGAGGCACGCCGACATGATGAACGCCATGAGAGCTGAGAAGCAGATGTCTTCGGAAAATGAGGCGAAGCTCGTTGATCTCATCAAGAACTTCGTCGCCAGCTACAAGGCATAAGTTAAGGACCGACAACAATGGCAAACATTAAAGACCTAAAGAAAAAGATCAAAAGTACCAAGGGTACTTTAAAGATCACGAAGGCCATGAAGCTGGTTTCGGCGTCGAAGCTGAACAAGGCTCAGGTCCGCATCTTGGGTCTTCGTCCCTACTCAACAGAGCTCGAGGAAACTGTGAGAACGGTCTCGGCCCTGGCCACGAATTATTCGAACGAGTACTTCATTCCGAAGGAAAACAATAAATCC
Source organism: Bacteriovoracaceae bacterium (assembly GCA_044371595.1). GTDB lineage: Bacteria > Bdellovibrionota > Bacteriovoracia > Bacteriovoracales > Bacteriovoracaceae > Peredibacter. Next base: position 6,308 of record JBILTI010000469.1, on the reverse strand, counting down.
GTGGTACTGGTGATCTCCTCTGACAAGGGCTTGTGCGGTGGTTATAACTCCATGCTCGCGAAGACGGTTAGAAGGTTTGTCAGTGAGAATAAAGATGAAGACCTCAAGTTCTTCTTCATTGGAAAGAAGGTTCGGGACCTTATCCAGCGAGAAGTGAACTCGGGCAAGACGTTTATCTTCGCCAAGGCGGATCCGACTTACGAAGAGGTTCGGAAGGTCGCCGACGAACTCGGAGCGATGTTCCTAACGGGTGAAGTCGGCAAGGTATACGTCGCGTATAACTCCTTCATTTCGGCGATAGCGTTTGACTCAAAGGTACGCCAGCTTCTTCCGATGCAGGTTTCCGCGGAGACCAAGGACGCGATCAAGGCGAAGTATCCATACGACTTTAAGTACGAACCGACGGCGGAGCAGATACTGGACACACTCGTTCCGGAAGTCTATCTTACGACAGTTTATACCTGCGTCCTCGATGCGATCGCTTCCGAGCATGGTTCCCGGATGAATGCCATGGAGAACGCCTCGAAAAACTGTAAAGAAATGGTAAAGAAGTTAACATTAAAAATGAATAAGTTGAGACAGGCAAGGATCACGACGGAGCTTATCGAAGTCGTATCTGGTGCCGAATCACTCAACGGTTAAGGAGCTTTTCTTATGGAAAATACTGGCGTTATTCGTCAAGTGATGGGCCCTGTAATCGACGTCGAGTTTTCGAACGGAAAACTTCCGGCGCTTTACAACGCTCTTAAGATCACCAACAAGACTCTTCCCGGTGGTGATGAGAATCTGACGGTCGAAGTGGCTTCGCACCTTGGAAACAACATGGTTCGCTGTATCGCCATGGACGCGACCGAGGGCCTTGCTCGTGGTCAGAAGGTGCGTGATACGGGGTCGCCAATCCAGGCTCCGGTAGGCCGCGAATGTCTCGGCCGAATCATCAACGTCATCGGCGAGCCGGTTGACGAAGCTGGTCCGCTCACAGCGAAGAAAAGCTACTCTATCCACCGGGAAGCTCCGAAGTTCGCGAACCAATCCACAAAGAAAGAAGCGTTCTTTACCGGCATTAAGGTCATTGACCTTCTCGCTCCCTACCTAAAGGGTGGTAAGATCGGTCTCTTCGGTGGTGCGGGCGTCGGTAAGACCGTCCTCATCATGGAGCTCATTAACAACATCGCAACCCAGCACGGTGGTTTCTCCGTCTTCGCCGGCGTCGGCGAGCGCACTCGGGAAGGTAACGACCTTTACCACGAAATGAAAGACTCCGGGGTTATCGACAAAACAGCTCTCGTGTACGGCCAGATGAACGAGCCACCAGGAGCACGGGCGCGCGTTGCCCTCACCGGCCTCTCGCTTGCGGAGTATTTCCGTGACGAAGAGAAGCAAGACGTTCTCTTCTTCGTAGACAACATCTTCCGCTTTACTCAGGCGGGTTCAGAAGTGTCCGCCCTCCTTGGTCGTATCCCATCAGCGGTGGGTTACCAGCCGACGCTCTCTACCGAGATGGGAGCGATGCAGGAACGAATTACGTCAACCAAAGACGGATCGATCACATCGATTCAGGCCGTTTATGTTCCTGCTGATGACTATACGGATCCGGCGCCGGCCACGACCTTCGCGCACCTCGATGCTACGACAGAACTTTCCCGGCAGATCGCCGAGCTCGGCATCTACCCGGCGGTTGACCCCCTTTCATCTTCGTCGACGATTCTGAGTCCAGACGTCGTGGGAGAGGAGCACTACGCGGTCGCTCGTCAGGTTCAGTCGGTGCTTCAAAAGTACAAGGAACTCCAGGACATCATCGCGATCCTTGGTATGGACGAACTTTCTGAGGACGATAAGAAGCTCGTTGCCCGCGCACGAAAAATTCAAAAGTTCCTTTCACAGCCGTTCTTTGTCGCCGAACAGTTCACCGGTATTCCGGGCCAGTTCGTTAAGATCGAAGACACGATCAAGGGATTCAAGGCGGTTCTCGCGGGTGAAGTCGATCACCTTCCGGAGCAGGCGTTCTACCTCGTCGGTGGCCTCGATATGGTATTCGAGAAAGCGAAGAAACTTTCTGAAGGGAAGTAATTATGGCATCAGCCTTTAAGCTCAATCTTTTCACCCCCAAAGGTGTGGTGATCAAGGATCTAGAGTGTAACGATATCGTGATTCCTACGGTTCGTGGGGAGATCAACATCCTCCCGGAGCACACTCATATCTTAACCGAGCTTTCTACTGGGATTCTTACCGCTAAGACTCCCATGGGGTCTCGGCACTTCTCTGTGACCGCAGGTTTATGCCGTGTTCTTCAGGATACCGTTACTGTCCTTTCCTTCACCTCTGAGCGCGCCGAAGACATCGATCTTGAACGTGCTAAGGCAGCGAAGTCCAAGGCCAATGACCGTCTTTCGGGTAAAGAAAACCTGACCGACGTCGATCTCATCAAATTCCGGCGAAAGCTGGAGCGTGCCGAGCTTCGACTCCGACTGGCGAATCTAAAGTAAAACGAGGGCCCCTTTATCGGGGCCTTTTTTCCCCTCGATTAAAGTCTCAACCTCCACCCTCCGAACTGAATAGTCATGAAATTCATCTTCATGACCATTATCCTAGCATCCTGCTCAACTTGGGAACGGCGTTTCGCGTCCTACGTTAGCTGCCCCCCGGAAGAAATCAAGGTCATTAAACGTGGTGACAATCTCACGGGCTACCAGGCACATGCGATTAGCTGCCGCGAGGTTGTTTATCATTGCACGGAAAAAATGATCGATTATCGCCCGACGGACCTGAGATGCGCTCGGATTCGGAATCCGTCTCGAGACATTGCTAGCGAAGAGGAGTGAATAATCAGGTCAATATAATACCCCCCTGCCGTGGCTATGCACAAAATGTGCATCGGCACTTTTTCCCCCTCCGAGAATATCGACTCAATCATTTAAAATAGAAGCATATATGTCTCTCATCCTGACACGAGCGTTAGCTTCTTTTACGATGTTCGCCTACCTTGCGGTAGGAGCGATCAGCGTGCGTGTCATGGTCCCTACTGCGACAACGTTTGAAGTCTCCACAGACTACTTCCGCTATTTCTCACCGACAGCGTTCGAGGTCGAACCAACTCCAACGCTCGAGATACCCGTGCTGGCCTTTAGAGACATCACTCCTCCGGAAGGTAACGTGACTTCGCTTACCGCGGAGCTCATCACCGAGTCCGCGAAAGCACGACATTCTCGTACGAAGATTGAAAAAGTCTCCCGCTACCGGCTTTCGTTTGAGGAGCAAATTAATCTTGAACCGGTCTTCCTCAAATCGAGATTCGAGGCAAATCTCGCGAAGTTGTACGTCGGATTCTCAGCACAAACGGTTCTAGCCTCATCTGCAGTCAATGAGATGGAAGACAAGATTTCAACGGCGCAGGCATCTACAGAGGAACCCGAATACTTTGACTATTCTCAGCAGGTGGAATCGAACCCAAGCGACGCCTCTTCTGCACCCGCCGATCACAAGGATGTGGTCCTCGAAGTTGCGAGCGGTGTGGAAGAACCAAAAAATGTGGATAAGGCCGTTGAAGAAGTTGCCATAGACGATTTGATCTCGTTTGACTACTCAAAAGCCAGTAAAGACGTTAGAGCGGAAAATTTACCGAAAGTTTCCGCCGTGACTACTCAAAACGCGATTCTCCAGGGCGCTAGGGCACCGGAACTCGCCCCATTAACAATGGAAGCCGTTCAAGCACCCAAAAAGAATCCAACGATGCCAGCCGCGAGTACTCAAAACAAATCAAATCTCCATGTAGATAAGTCCAGTGCATTTGTGGAAAAAAACGAAGAAGAAACTGTGGAAGCCTTTGATAACGCTGTGACTATTCAAGTGACCGGCACAAACTTAAAAAAAGCGGAAGAAGTGGTAGGCTTTGAGGTCCGCCCTCAGGACGACCTCAGTGAGGCGATCTCTGACTATAACAGCGGAGCTACGACCCTCGAGCACAAATTATCCCAATCCGCGATGACGCGATCCATAACTGTTCTCAAACGCGGATTCGCGCCGACAAATACGGACCTTATCCTCGAGGCCGGTAACTCGGAAGCGACGATCCCAGTCGTCGAGGAAAACGCATTTAACAAGCTTCTTTCTCCCTACGAGTCTCGTGGCGCGGTCGGAGCAGTTCTTATCGAGCTGGATGAAACGACGAAAGACGCGACCCTGGACGTGCCGTTCTCCAAGGTGCTCCGGCTCGACGAGAGTCTTAAAGTTACGGAAAGCGATGACTACAGCTACCTTCTCTTCGTCGGCGTCTCCGCCGGCAACGCGCTCCTGAGCTACCGTGACGGAGCGGGCGCGGTCACCTCAAAGATTATTCACATCCACGAAAACGAACTCACGTTCGACGCTAACTACTACGAAACCGCCGACAGCGAACAGGTCGAGCTCCTCGAAGAAGACCTCCTAGGCCGGGAGAAAAACCATCTCATCATCTCCGAGGATGCCGTGAAGCAGTTCGCGACGGACAAAACGGCGTCTAAGTTTAACGATCACGCCTATAAGGTAAATTTCTCGAAGACCCACCTCGGCGGCAGGAAGTACCTCGAACTCCTTCACCAGGCCGAACCCGTGTACGTCGGCTTCCGTGAGCAGCGCACGGTCTCCGTTCCTTCGGAAAACTTCATGCGCTTTATTCTCTCCAAATTCCAAGGCGGGAGCCTCGGAAACCGCTGCCTGATTCAGGTTAACCTCTCGAAGAAGGTCAGCAAGGTCGACGTCGCGCCGGAATCCGTTAACGAGTCGATCCAGGCGGCGACGCAGATCCTCGACTCCGACGGGAAGTTCTATGACTCTGCTGGCCCGAAGAGCGAAAAGATCATCGTGGTCGGCGAATCGCAGGGAGCCGGACAACAGAGTCAGGACGCGAAGATTAACTTCAAGGTCACCTACGAAGACGGCTCCGTACAGTTCCTTGGTAGCTACTGTTCGCCGAACACCTATCTCGTGGAACAGCTCTGACGGCCCAGTAACGGTCCCCAGTCCTTCGGCCTCTTCCGCGTAAGATGATCGAACGGAACCTCGAGAAACTTGTTCGTCGGGAGCCGCCGTTTAGACGTAACGATAAAGCCCTTCGGGATCGCACTTTTGCCGTTCGAGGTGTGATGGTTGTGAAAGAAGAGCTCCTCCGTCAGCTCGGCGGGAAGGTCCCGGTCGAGCCGCAGGGCGCACTTCGAAAGAAAGAACCGAAGCTCGTCATCGACATCGGGCCGGTCAGAAGCGTGAATGTCATCGAAGAGCTCCTCCTGGTACGCCAGCGTATGCGCGAGCGCCAAGAACTCGCTGTAGAAGTTCTTGGAGGCGAACCCGAAGTGGCGAGAGTCGCTGTGGCGGATCACGTCTTCCAGCGAAACAGTCCGGCCTAGCTCGCGCCGGGTCTTAAGCAGGTGCTTCGTTCCCGAGTTGTAGGCGGTGACCGCGAGATCCCAGGACTTCAGAATGGAGTAGTTTTCCGAAAGGAGGAAGCCCGCCGCGACAGAGGCGACGCCGACGTTGAAGCGGTAATCGAAGTTCTTCGTGCTGCGGGGGACGTAGTAACTCGAGATCAGGGGCATGAATTGCCAGATGCCGAGTGCGTTAACTTTTGACTGCGCCTTCGGGTTAAAGCTCGATTCGAGGAAGGGAATCGCGAGGAGCTCCCGGGGTAGCCGGCGCGCCACGAAGTACCGAGTCAGGAAGCGCTGGTAGGGTAGAGACCGGACGATGCCGTCGCGGATGAAGTTCTTTTGCCCGGTCTGAGTGCGGATGTTATCCCGGAGCTCGCGGAAGAACCGCTGGCGGGCCCCGCGGGCGATCGGAACCGAGACCTTCGCGGAGAAGAGCATCTGGTAGATCTTCTTCGCCGCCGGCGTGAGCGAAAAAGGATCCCGAACCAGATAGTCGAGGTCATTCCGAAGCGCCGAGAGTTTTTCCTTTGAGAGCTTCTGCTGGAGGACATAGAGCGTGTTCCTCGGAATGCCCTTCTCGCGGAGGGCGGAGAAGTCCAGAACCTTGTAGATGATCGAAAGGTTATTCTTGTCGTGGATCACGACCGACGTCGACTCGAACTGCGTGTAGATGAGAAACCAGAAGTGCACCGTCGGATAGTAGAACGGGGTAACGGGAAAGAGATCCGAGACCCGGTCGTCCTTGTCGAGGAGATACGGGCGGAACGCCTCGGTGGACATCCAGGTCCGCTCCACGACGTCCTCGGCGGCGTCCCGGGACGCGGGTTTGGTAAAGAGCTCGATCCCGAAGAACGGGTCGGAAGCCGTAACGATGACAGCAAAGAGGGCGGCGAGCGTGAGGTATTT
>JBILTI010000323.1:0-3457 GCA_044371595.1 Bacteriovoracaceae bacterium | reverse complement strand
CCAGACACCGATCGCGAGGCCCTCGCGCTCGAGGAAGCGGACGATCCGGCCTCGGGTAGTGAGGTCCACGCCGTAGACCCGGCCCAGGAGCTTCCAGAGGAGGTTCCGTTCGTCCCCGAAGAAGAAATCGATCTCGCGGGGCCTGATCTCGGCCCGGCGGCGCGGGTCGGAGAACTTACCGATCGGAAACGAGCCGACGATTATCGCCCGCGGCCGCTTCGGGATGAAGTCCCCATACGGGTGAAACTCCCGGCGTACGCTACACCGGGGACCGGGGCAGCTCCATGGCGAACGTCGAGCCCCCGCCGGCGCGGGGAACCACGTAGAACTGCCCCCGGTCTTCTTCGGCGATCTTCCGGAAGATGTAGGGCCCTAGGCCCATGCCCGAGATGTGCTGGGCCCCGGTGGCGCGCTCGAAGCGCTGGAAGATCCGCTCGGCGTCCGCGGGGGCGATGCCGGGCCCCCGGTCGTCAACCAGGAGGCGGACCCGTTCCGGCGTTTCCTCCACCGAGATCGACACCGGCTTTCCGGCGCGTACTTCGACGCTTTGGTGAGGACGTTCACAACCACCTGTTCGATCCGGTAGGCGTCCGCTCGGATCTCGCAGGGTGCGGACAGCTCGAGCGAAACCGAACACCCGGCAGCCTCCAACTGCGGGGAGATCCGCTCGATCACGTCGGCGAGAAAGGCGTTAACCTCCAGCGGCTCGGGCCGCACGGTGAGGCGCTCGGCCCGGATGCGGGTGATGTCAAGCATGTCGTCGATCAGCCGGTTGATGCGCTTCAGATGCCGCTCGTCGGCGTCGATCATGCTCCGAAACCGCTCCACGTCGGGGGCGAAGACCCCGCGCTCGAGCTGGCAGCGGCGCATGTTCGACTGGAGCGTGAGCGACGTCAGCGGCGTCTTGAGCTCGTGGGACGCGATCGACAGGAACTCGTCGCGGGAGCGGATCGCGAGCTGGGCATCCGTAGAGGCGCGCGTTCTCGAGGGCCATGCTCGCGCGGTAGCCGATCTCCTCGGCGGGCCGGTAGTGGCGGTCGGAGAAGCGGCGGCCGAAGAACGAGAGCGTCCCGAGGAGCTGGTTTTTTTCCTTCAGCGGCACGAGCACCGCCAGGTCCGCGTCGACGGGGCCCGGTGGTAGTCTTCTCCGTAGCGCTCCCGGAGCCCGAGCAACCGCCGCGGCGACGGCGTGTCGGTGAACGAGCCGTGGTATTCGCCGGCGTCGAACTTGCCCGCGTACGTCGCGAGGAACTCCTCCGAGGGCGTCCGGTGGTCGTAGAGACTCCCCCTGTACTTCACCGATTCCCTGGTCTTCGTCCCGGGCCGCACCGGAACCGCGCCGTCGGCCTGGTAGCGCTGGAGCTTCCGGAGGTCCATGTTCCGCGCCACGAGGCCTTCGCTCATAGCTCGACCTCGAGGAGCTCGTTCCACTCCGTCGTGTACCGCTGGGAGATGTGGGCCCGGATCGTCTTCCACTCCTGCTGGATCCCGCAGGCAGCGCTCTTGATCGTATGCGGCCCGAACTTCTTGTTGATCACGTCGACGACCCGGTTCAGGTGCTCGTTGTCCGTCGGGTCCTCGGTGAAGAGGTCGATCTGGCACTCGTTCTTCGGAACGATGTGGTTTAGGAGCACACCGCCCTTCTTGTAGCCGTAGCCCGGCCTATAGATCTCGTCGAGGATCGCGTGAGCGCCGGCGATGAGCTTCAGCGTATCGCTGGTCCCGGAGGTAAACCGGACCCCGGCCTCGCCGAAGTACTGGGGCCCGGGCTTGAAGGGGTTCGTGTAGATGAAGGCGGTCATGCTAAAGCACACGCTGCCCTGGTTCCGGAGCTTCAGAGCGGCGTTGCTCGCGAACTGCGCCAGGGCCTCCCGGAGCTCCTCCTTGGTGAAGAGGTCGTGGCCGAAGCTGCGCGAGTTACCGGTGTTCTTCTTATCCTCCGGGGCATCGAGGGAAAGGCAGCTGATCCCCCGGAGCTCGTCCTGGATCTCCCGGCCCACCTTCGTGAGAAGCTTCTGGACGACGGCCGTGTTCTCGAAGACCTTAAACTCGTAGGCGGTCTTGACGTCGAACATGTTGAGCTTGCTCGCCGAGCGCGCGCCGATGCCCCAGAGGTCCGGGACGGGGAACTCCCGCAGCGCCCGGTCGATGTCCTCGTCCCGGGTGAGGACGCAGACGCCGCTGTGCTTCTTCGAGAGCTTGTTCGCGACCTTCGCGAGGACCTTCGTCTGGGAGATCCCCACGCCCACCGGCATGCCTATCTTCCGGAAGATCTCGGCGCGCATCTTCCGGCCCAGCGCCTCGAGCTCAGGGCCCGGGGCCGCGGCGATCTCCACGAAGGCCTCGTCGATCGAGTAGACCTCGACCCGCGGAGAAAACTCCCGGAGGACGTTCATCACCCGCTTGGAGATGTCGTCGTAGAGCGTGTAGTTGGAGGAGAAGACGGCGACGTTGTGCTTCTTCACCCGGTCCCGGACCTTGAAGAAGGCCTCGCACATCTGACCGAAGCCCAGCGCCTTGGCCTCCTTGGTGAAGGCGATCGCCGCCCCGTCGTTGTTCGAGAGGACGATCACCGGCCGATTCCGGAGCTCGGGCCGGAAGATCTTCTCGCACGAACAGTAGAAAGAGTTGCAGTCAACTAAGGCGACGTACTTCATTTTAATTCCCTCACGACTGTTTTCACCATGCCCCAGACGAAGTCCCCGTTGTCCGGATCGTGGCGCCGCAAAAATTCCTCCGAGACGAGGTCGATGCGAAATTTTCCCTCCACAACCAGCACGGCCAGCTTATCCTTATTCAACGGGAGGTTCTTATCCACCACGAGGAAGTCACCGGGGCAGAGGTTCAGGCGCTTGCGCTTCCCGGTCACCCGCACGATGAAGGTGCTCTTTCGGTCGGCGAGAATCAGATCATCCAGTGAAAAAACGTCCTGCATGAAGCCTATTATGCGTACATTTTCCGTACTATCAAGAAATACTTCTTTCCTGTCCGTATTTTTTACGTAACAATAAACCCATGAGAATTTACGAATCGGCGACGATAAAAGACGAGCAGCTAACGGGATTTCAGAGCCCCTGTTCGGAGTTCGCGGAGAAGCCCCTCTCCTTTGACGAGCGCTACGGCGTCGGGAACCCCGCACTAAAACTCCTGACGGTGGAGAGCGACTTTCCGCACCTCGGCGTCTTCCGCCACGACAAGCTCCTCGTGGACCTGTCCAAGAGGCCCGGCCCGGTGGGCCTCGTGGTAACGATCCTCGACGAGGAGATCAAACTCTTTCAGGGGAACAAGCTGACGAACCTGGACGACGTCGTGTGCGGCGTCGTCAAGGCGATCATCCGGAACGTGGCGTAGGAGCGCGGTGGGCTCAGCGGCACTGACCCTTGAGGACTAGCCCGCCTCTCTCGAGCTCGGCGAGGATGACGGTCTTCGATTGGACGTAAACGACGAGCTCAAAGCT
>JBILTI010000402.1:0-2867 GCA_044371595.1 Bacteriovoracaceae bacterium | reverse complement strand
GCGGCCCGTGAGCATCGACTCCCAGAGCTCGAGGAGGTCGAGGTCTTTCTTCCGGACGTGCTTGCGCGCCTCCGAGAAGTTTCCGAGACGGAGGACTTTCTCCCCTCTGTAGTAGGGCTGCCGGGACCGGACTTCCTGGGTCCGGAGGCAACACAGAAGTGCCATAAAAGTCGCGATTACCGATATTAACCAGAGTCTTCCCATGCCCTTAATGTGGCAAGCCTGAGACCCTAGAAAAATCTGCTAAGTCTAGGAATTGATTAATTGAGTAATGCGGGGCGAGGAATTGATTCCCTTGCAGGAAGCATAGACTTGGGATACTTAGGTTTCCATGATGGATATGAGCATTAAAAGTCTTCTCCCGCAGATTGAAGAATGGCTCGGTGAGGACGACCTGACTCGTAATTTTCACTATACGCGGACGCTTCCGAAGCATCCGGTGAAGCTAGTGCTCAAAGTAAAGTCGCCGCTGATACTGGCCGGCACCGATTATCTCGCCGCGACGTTTGTCCAACTCGGCGCATCCTGTGACTTTTCGTTCCTCGAGCAGCACGAAGGTAAACGGTTCGAGGTGGCGGAGATCGAGTTCCCCGAAAGCCTGCCTTTTAACATCGCGGTCACCGGAGAACGCCTCGCCCTGAACCTCGTCCAGCATGCGAGTTCGATCGCAACCTGGACCGAGAAGCACGTCTCGCTCGCGCGCTCCCGGGGGATAAAGATCCTCGACACCCGGAAGACGACGCCGGGCCTCCGCTCCCTTGAAAAATACGCCGTCCGCGTGGGGGGCGGCCATAATCACCGGCTCGGCCAGACCGATACCTGGATGATCAAGGATAACCACAAGTCATCCCTCGGGGGGCTCGTCGGCGCCTGGAAGTTTTTTCAAGACCAGGGCGTCTTCTACAACAACATCGTGGTCGAGATCCACTCGATCGCCGAGCTCCGCGAAGCCGTTGGCCTCGGTTGTACCCACGTCATGCTCGATAACTTCACTCCCGATCAGATCCGCGAAGCGGTTGCGCTTAAGCGCTCCGGGATGACCTACGAGGTATCCGGCGGGGTCAACCTCAAGACGATCGACGGTTACTTGGTCGCGGGCGTCGATGCGATTAGCCTTGGCTCGTTAACCTACTCGGCTCCGCGGGTCGACCTATCGCTAAAGTTCGAATCCCTATGAAAGATTTCAACACTGACATCCTCATCCTCGGCTCCGGAATCTCTGGCCTCGCGGCGGCGATCAAGCTCGCGGAGAAGAAGCTGAAGATCACGATCGTTACCCGGGAAAAGCGACCCGAGATAACGAACACGTTCTGGGCCCAGGGGGGGATCATCTACAGCCCGAAGGACCTGAACGACCAGGAGGACCTGGTTCAGGATATCCTGAAGGCTTCGGCATACACCTCGAACCTCGACGCGGCGAAGATCCTCGCCCACCGGTCGGCCGAGATCATCGACGAGATCCTGATTCACAAGTCGCACACTGACTTCGCGAAGGACGCCGAGGGGGAGCTCCTTTTTACGAAGGAAGCGGCTCACTCCCGAGACCGGATCATCTACAACGGCGACATGACCGGAAAGGCGATCCAGCTTTCCCTTTTAAACTACCTGGCCGACGTCGAGAAGTTTCCGAACGTAACCTTCCTCACCTCGCACACCGCGATCGACCTCATCACGCCGAACCACCACGGCGTCGACATCACCCAGCGCTACGAAGAGAACCAGGTGCTCGGCGCCTACCTCCTCGATCAATACTCGCAGGAGGTCCGGAAGGTGCTGTCGAAGATCACGGTCCTCGCCACCGGGGGGATCGGGGCCCTCTACCTTCACCACTCGAACTCCGAGGGGGCCCGCGGGGACGGCCACGCGATGGCGCACCGGGCGGGCGCCTACGTCACGAACATGGAATTCATCCAGTTCCACCCGACGACCTTCTATAACCGCTCGTCGCACCGGCGCTTCCTTATCTCGGAAGCGGTTCGCGGTGAGGGAGGGAGACTGATCAACGCCAAGGGCGAAGCCTTTATGACGAAGTATCACCCGGACGCCGAGCTCGCACCCCGGGACATCGTCGCGAGGGCGATCCTCGAAGAGATGATCGCCGAGAAGGAAGACTGCGTTTACCTCGATATCACGCACAAGAACGAAGAGTATCTTCGGAGCCGGTTTCCGACGATCAACGCCCATTGCCTCGAGAACAAGGTCGACATGGCGAAGGAGCCCATCCCCGTGGTGCCGGCCGCCCACTACACCTGCGGCGGCGTGAAGACCGACATCAAGGGCCGCACGAACCTGAAGCGCCTCTACGCCGTCGGCGAGGTCGCCTGCACAGGGCTCCACGGCGCGAATCGCCTCGCTTCGACATCGCTCCTCGAGGGTCTTACCTGGGGCTACATCGCGGCCGAGGACGTCCTCGCCTACATCCACGAGGTCCGCGACTACGACCAGAACAAGATCAAGGGCTGGGCCCAAGGCCACGAGGACGTTGACCTAGCACTCATCACCCAGGATCAGATGACGGTGAAGCAGACGATGTGGAACTACGTCGGTCTCTCGCGGTCGAAGAATCGGCTGAACCGGGCGCGGGCGATGTTCATCGAGCTCCAGGACGAGGTGTCGAAGTTCTACAAGAACGCGCAGATGCACGACGAGTTGATCGGGCTTCGGAACGGCGTCGAAGTCGCGTTCATGGTCCTGAACGCGTCCCTCCGGAACAAGAAATCCGTCGGCTGCTTCTATCTCAAAGACTAGGCGTCCCCGACCAAATTTAGGTGTCGTTCAGCGGCTTAAAATAATTCTGACCGAGGAGCACGAGGTTACGGCGGATGAAGTTCCGCCGGCGGAGAACGAAGTTCGTCGGCCGCGTCGGG
>JBILTI010000321.1:0-3477 GCA_044371595.1 Bacteriovoracaceae bacterium | reverse complement strand
AGGCGGAGCTCGCGCGGCGCCGGGGTGTGCACCCTCTTCGCCGGCGTAGCCGCCGCCGTTTCGTACTCCCCGGCCTTCAAAATCGTGTTCTCCCAGGGAAGAGGGCCGTCGCCGAAGAGCGTCTCCGCTCGGCCGCCCCAGACTCCGCGGAGGCGTTCGTCGTCGTAGTCCTGCGTGAAGGTCTTCCGGGTCTGGTCGAAGGACTGGAGCAGGAGAACCAGCAAGCTATCCTCCGGCGTCCAGGGCCTCGGCACGACGCCGAGGTCGACGAACTCCTTTGCCGTTTTCCCGGTTACGAATCCAGCGTTAACCCCTTGGGCGTAGAGCCGGAGGTAGCGCTTCTTGTCCTCGGGAAACTGGCCCCAGAGCCGGCGAGCTTCGCTCGGGAGGTCGATCAGTCGCATCATCAGATCGGACTTCAGCTGCCCGAGGCCCAGGACTTCGGCGTTCCTCCCCTCACCGATCCGACGGAAGTAATCCATCTGCCAGGCGCGGTCGCGGCCGTGGTGGTAACCGAAGCAGTAGTAGGAGGCATCGATCGATGCGACTCGGACCCGTGGGATTCCGAGCGCCTCGTAAACCGTGGGGCAGGAGGAGGATTCCGCGGCACCCGCGGCGCCGGTGAGGAGGCCCAGAAGGAAGAAGATGATCATGAAGGGAGTCTAGGCCCCCGGGGAACGCTTTTCAAGCGCGGGCGGATAAGCGATGATGAAAATTATGAGATGGCCCCTTCTGATCGTCATCCTCTGCTCCTGTGCCCACCGGCCCCCGGCGGATGAGGAAGAGCTCGTCTCCGTGCAGGTGGCGCTGATGCACGCCCAGGCCTCGTACCTCAAGGGCTGCGTCGAGGCGATGAAGGAACTCGGGGTTCCCGTCGCTTTCCACGGCTGCCGCGACCGGGCCTTCCGGCACCGCCGGGAGCTCGACGCCTTTATGGCGGCCCCGCCGGAGGACGCGCCGCAGGTTCCGTAAAGACTCGGCCCGGATCACCCCTTGAGGTTCGTCATAGCGTCCGGCCTCACCCACTCGTCGAACTCCTTCGCCGTCAGGAACCCGAGTTCGACCGCGGCCTCCTTCAGCGTCTTCTCCTCCCGGTGGGCCTTCTTCGCGATCTGGGCTGCCTTGTCGTAGCCGATGATCGGATTGAGCGCCGTGACCAGCATGAGCGAGCGCTCGAGGTGATCCTGGATCTGCTTCCGCCGCGGCGCGATTCCCCGAACGCAGAACTCCTCGAACGAGCGGCAGCCGTCGGCGAGGAGCCGCACCGACTGGAGGTAGTTGTGGATCAGCATGGGTCGCATCACGTTCAGCTCGAAGTTCCCGAGGGCCCCGGCGAAGCCGATCGCGGCGTCGTTGCCCATGACCTGGACGGCGATCATCGTGAGCGCCTCGCACTGGGTGGGGTTGACCTTCCCGGGCATGATCGAGGAGCCGGGTTCGTTCTCCGGAAGGGCCAGTTCGCCGAGCCCGCTCCGTGGACCCGAGGCGAGCCAGCGGATGTCGTTGGCGATCTTGAACACCGCCGCGGCGAGGCCCCGGAGCGCGCCGTGGGACTGCACCAGGGCGTCGTTGGCGGCGAGGGCCTCGAACTTGTTCGGCGCAGAGACGAACCGATGGCCAGTGTAGGAAGAGATCACCGCTGCCACCTTATCGGCGAAGCCGGCCGCCGCGTTGAGGCCCGTTCCGACGGCGGTCCCGCCGAGGGCGAGTTCGTTCAGGTGAGCGAGCGTCCGCTCGACGTGCGCGAGCGCGTGCTCGAGCTGAGCGACGTAGCCGGAGAACTCCTGGCCCAGGGTCAGCGGGGTCGCGTCCATGAGGTGCGTGCGGCCGATCTTCGTTATGTGCCAGAACTCCTGAGACTTCTCCCGGAACGTATCCCGGAGCCGGGCCACGGCGGGGATCAGGTCGCGGACCAGGACGGTCGCGGCCGCGACGTTCATCGCCGTGGGGAAGACGTCGTTCGAGCTCTGCCCGCGGTTGACCTCGTCGTTGGGGTGTACAACCCGCGCTTCCCCGCGCGCGCCCCCGAGGAGCTCGCTCGCCCGGTTCGCGAGGACTTCGTTCACGTTCATGTTCGTTTGGGTTCCGCTCCCGGTCTGCCAGACCGAAAGCGGGAACTCCCCGTCGAGGCGATCGCCGCGGAGGACTTCGTCGGCCGCGGCGACGATCGCCCTGGCCTTCGCTTCGGAGAGGTGCCCGAGCTCCCGGTTCACCACGGCGGTGGACTTCTTGATCAGCACCAGTGCGCGGATGAGCTCCGGGTCCATGGTCTCCCGGGAGATGGAAAAATGGTAAAGCGACCGGGCGGTCTGGGCGCCCCAGAGCCGGTCCGCGGGAACCCGGACCTCGCCAAAGGAGTCGCGCTCGAGGCGATAGTCTTCCACCGGAAACCTAGCGCGCGAGATCCATCCGGCAACGCTTCTTCTGGTCGGCCTCGGCGACGTCGATCTTCGGCGGATTCGCCTCGACGTAGCTCGGCTGCGTGAACGTATAGCTCACGGCGCCCTTCGCCGCGAACTGCGTCGTCTTCAGGGCGTTCTCCTGAAACGCGCTTCCGTCGACGGAGAAGAGCTTCGTCTTCTCCGCGCCCTTCACGAGGAGGACGTACTTCTCCCCTTCCATCCCGAGGATCTGAAGTTTCACATCGCAGACGGTCGTTTCGGCGATCTTCTTCCAGTCGGCCGCGACGGCCAGGGACGAAAGGGACACGAGGGCGAGGAAAAAAAGCAGTTTCATGTCTTACTCCTAAGCGGGGTTGATCCGGTGTAGGCTAAGATAACTTAGTCCGAGAAAAAAGGTCACGAAGGAGGGTGTCGACGTGACCTTAATTGTGGCCCAATTGCGCTAGCGGAGCTCGGCCAGCGCGGTCTTGATCCGCTTCACCGCTTCCCGGACCTGCGCCTCCGAGGTGGCGTAGCTCAACCGGATGTAGTTCGGCGCTCCGAACGCCCCGCCCGGCGTGAGGGCGACGTGGCCCACGTTCAGGAGGTACATGCAGAGGTCCTTCGCGTCCCGGATGACCGTCCCCTGATATGACTTTCCGAAGTAGTGCGAGACCTCCGGGAAGAGATAGAACGCGCCGCCCGGGTTGTTGCAGTGAACGTTCGGGATCTCGCGGAAGAGCGAGATCAGGAGGTCGCGGCGGTTCTTGAACGCGTCCCGCATCTCGTTCACCGTGTTCGGATCCGCGAGCACCGCGGCCAGCGCCGCCCGCTGCGAGATCGAGCTCGCGCCGGAGGTGAACTGGCCCTGGATCTTCACGCAGGCCTTCGCGACGGCCTCGGGGGCGCCGAGGTAGCCGAGCCGCCAACCGGTCATCGCGAAGCCCTTCGAGAGGCCGTTGACGGTGACCGTCCGGTCGGCGAGCTCGGGGATCGATCCGATCGAGAACATCTTCTCTTCGAACGTGATGTACTCGTAGATCTCGTCGGAGACGATGAGGACGTGCGGGTGGCGCTTGAAGACTTCGCCGAGGGC
>JBILTI010000320.1:0-3487 GCA_044371595.1 Bacteriovoracaceae bacterium | reverse complement strand
CGTCTCGTCCTTCGTGAGGCACCGGTTGAGGTTGCCATCGAACTGCATCCTCGTTGGACACGACTGCTGCGCGTACGCCGCGCTCGCGAGGAGCGACAATCCGGGGCTTACCGGACCGAGCACGAGTTCGACGCAAAGAAGGAGAGTGATGAACCGGAAAGTTGACTTCATGGAATCCTCGGGGTTTAAGCTCTTTAAATCATTATAACTTCATGGCCCGTCTACCCCTAGTACGAAGACTTTTCCCCATCTCTTCCCCCAGCCTGGGTGATGTCTTTAAGGCAAGTTATTTCAGGCTCTTGCAGCGCTTTTTTGCCGTAGGCACACCTTAAAGTTCTGAGCTAGAATGTTGACTTTAAAAGTTGGCAATGATGACAAAGTTTTTCCTCTTTCTGGTCCTCCTCCCGCTGAACCTCTACGCCGTAAACCTCCGAGTCGGCGACATCCTTCTCCAGCCCATGGACTGCTGGTCCTGCGGCCTCATCGAGGCCCAGGAGGACACCATCTACTCCCACATGGGCCTCGTCATCCAGGTCCACCCGCGGGTCGAGGTCGTCGATGCCCTGGGCACGGTAAAGCGCCTCCCCCTCGCGGAGTTCGGAAAGAAGACCGAGGTCGGGCAGCGGCTCGCCGTACTCCGCTTCCGAAACGACGAGGTCGTCAGCTACCTCTCGGAGAACCAGCACAAGCTCGCCTTCTACTTCGAGCAGAGCTTCCGGGGCCTCCTCTACGACCCCGACTTCCTCTGGGGCAACGTCGACGCCGACGGCAACGAAAAGCTCTACTGCTCGGAGATGATCACGAAGCTCCTCTCGTCCTTCCTCCGGCTCGACCTGCCGATCAAGCGAATGCGCTTCGACGTTAACCGCGACGCCTGGATCCGGTACTTCCGCGGCACGCCGCCGGACGACAAGTGGGGCAATTCCCCCGGCGACTTCGAGCGCTCGGACCTCTTCTACGTCGCCGGAGAGCTATGAAGCTCCGGCTCGAGAAGCTCCACCTCGATCTCACGGTTAACTGGAAGCTCTCCCGGAACCAGACGACGGTTAAGGAAAACTTCCTCGTCTACCTCGAGACCCCGGAGGGCGTATTCCGCTCCGAGATCGCGCCGAACGTTCGGTACGGCGAGAGCGTCGAGAACATCCAGCGCGAGTTCGACGAGTGGCTCCGCGGCGTCGATCTCACGGCCGTCACTGATCTGGCCTCCCTGCGTTCGGCGCTCGCGGGGCTCCGGCTCCACTCGCTCTCGTTCGGCGTCGAGTCCGTCCTCGTTTCCCGCCTCGCCCGGCGCCGGGGCCTCTCGGTCACGCGCTTCCTAGGCCTCCCCGAACCGCGCGCCGCCGAGACCTCCTTTTCCATGCCCATCATGCCCTTCGGTGATATCGCCGCATACCTGAAACCGCTGGCCCGCTTCCGCTCGCTGAAGATTAAGGTGAACGCCGAGTCCGGCGCCGAGATGCTGCGGGAAATCCGCAACCACACCACCGCCCGGCTCCGGGTGGACGCGAACGAGGCGTGGACCGACCTCGACGCGTTCCTCCGCTTCCAAGAAACCCTCCGGGGGATGAATATCGAACTCATCGAGCAGCCCTTTCCGTCGTTCCTGGCGGCCGAGTACCGGGAGCTCAAGCGGGTCACCCCGTACAAGCTCCTCGCCGACGAATCGATCGAGGACGTCGGCGACTTCTCCGAGCTCCGCCGCCAGTTCCACGCCGTCAACATCAAGCTCATGAAGGCCGGATCGCTCGTCCGCGCCCGGGACCTTCTCCTTGAGGCGAAGAGGCACGGCCTCGAGGCGATGATCGGTTGCATGATCGAAACGACGATCGGAATTTCTTACGGGATGCTCTTTACGGGCATGGTGGATTACGTCGATCTGGACGGGTTTCTGCTGGTCAAAGACGAGCCCTTCCACCTCGTCACCGAAGCGGAAGGGCTCCTGAAGCTTTCTTAGTGGTGGCCTTCGCCGTGCGCGCCGTGGGCGTGGCCGTGGGCCATCTCGTCCTGGGTCGCGGGCCGCATGCCGATGATCTCGACGTCGAAGAGGAGGTCCTTGCCGGCCATCGGGTGGTTCCCGTCGACGGTCACTTCTTCGCTCTCGATCGACATGATCGTGAAGACCGGAGAATGATGGTCATTGTTCACCTGAAACTGGTCGCCGACCTGGAGGTCCGCGTCCGGCGGAAACTGCGTTCGCTTGACCTTAACGACGAGCTCCGGATTGATGTCGCCGTAGGCGTCCGCCGCCTTCACTTCGATCTTCCGCTTGTCGCCGACGTTCATGAGGGAGATGACCCGCTCGAGGCCCGGTATGATTTGCTGCGCGCCTTCGAGGAAATAGAGTGGCTCGTCACCAACCGAAGAGTCCAGGGTCGTCCCCGTCTTGTCGGTCAGGGTGTAGTGGAAGCCAATAACACGTTTCATAATAACTCCAAGTTTAGGTCAGCTAATTTTTCTGACTATTGATAGGCATAACTCTTTGTTCCGGGATCGCGCCTCGATCTCGTCAACGGTGAGTCCGGAGAACACGCCGGCGACGAGGGCGAAGGCGGCTGCGGTCGTCTCGAACCTCCGTTCGAGCGGAAGCGGGATCGAGAACGTTTCCCGAAGGTCACTCCAGAACTTATCTTCGACCGCGGCGACCGCGACGTAGTGCCCCTCTAGAGTCCGATAGAGAGAGTAGCACGGATAGGCCCCGTTATGCAGGAATTTTGTCTTTTTTTGGTCTCGCAAGGTCTTCGACCAGAAGGGATGAAGGATCGCGTCGGCCGTGTCATGGAGGTAAGACACTGATTTAACAAATTGCTTCGTGCGCATGACTTCGATCACGTTCGCAAGTAGCTGCGTCGCAACTTGTTGCCCGAAGGCGATCCCCGCGACGGGGAGAAACGGCGGTGGAACGATCGCCGCGGTTTCGTGCGCAACGTGGAGCGAGAGGTAGCCGCTGATGGCGAGCGCGTTCAGGTCGTGCATCGCCTTGTTGTGCGTCGACGACGCTTCGAGCTCAACCACCGCGAGGGGGAATTGCTTAAGCTCGGCGTCGGTGAGGCCGAGGGTGTCCCGGAGCTTAAGCCCGAGAGAAAGCAGCAACCCCTGGGCCCCCGCGAGGAGCTTCCTTATCTCGGCCCTGGTCTCCGGCGCCTTGAAGTCCAGGCGAACCACCCGCTTCTTCTGGTTGAGCTCCTCGTACCAGTTCTCGAAGCTCCGGTCGAAGTCCGAGAACATGCCGGAGAGGAACGGGTCCTTGTGCTTCACGTCTTCGACCTTGATCACCTCCGCGCCGAGGTCCGCGAGGATCTTCCCCGCTAGCGGTCCCGGCAGCCGGTGCGTAAAATCGATGATCCGGATTCCCTTAAGCATTCGCCGCGTCCTTCGGCCGGAAGAGCTCCTGGAACTGGTCGATGCCCGTGCCGCTCACCTCGCAGGCGGTGGCGCTGCAGATCTGGTACGCGTCGTCCTTCCGCTCGTGGTAGTCGAGGATGAACCG
>JBILTI010000009.1:0-12089 GCA_044371595.1 Bacteriovoracaceae bacterium | reverse complement strand
GGATCGGTGTCTTTCCGGTCGCTCCTCCCGTCGGCGCGGCGGGGGCGGGGTCGTCGGGAATTTCGATCACGGTCGGGGCCGGAGTTTTCGTAACCTCCGGAGTGGGCGGCCTCGGCTTCGGTTTATCTTTCGGTTTCGCTTCGACCTTCGGCTGTGCTTCAACCTCCGGCTTCGGTTCGACCACCGGCTTCGGTTCAACAACCGGGGCAACGGCGATGGCCGCTGGCGGCGCCTCGTCCTTGAGCTTCGTAAGCTTCGACGCCTTTTCCGCTCCCTCCGCGGTCACCGCAGAGGAGAGGACGCGGACGCTGTTCCAGCCGGCGAGGAGGACGAACGGAAGGACGAGGTGCAGGCGCCGCCAGCGGTGCCGGTGCCAGCTGATTCCGAGGAGCAGCAGCGGGAGTGTCACTGACGCCGACTTGGACGCGATCGACGCCGCGAAAAGGAGCCAGGACAGAACGGGCCAGCGACGGTCGCTGCTCCCCTTCAGGAAGCAGAGGACCGCCGTGATGCCGAAGAAGAAGCACAGGAGCGTCTTCAGCTGGATCATCCAGGCCGTCGCGATCACGGCCGTCGGGTGGAGCAGAAAGAGGAGGAAGAGCAGCGCCGGGTGCCCCAGCCGGAGGACCCGGGCCAGCCGATAGACGAGGAGGGCGTTCGCGAAGTGGAGCGCGAGGTTCAGGAGATGGTACCAGACGTACCGATGGGCGAAGAGCGAGAAGAGCGCCTTCTGGACGGAGACGGAGAGGGGCCAGGCGAAGCTCCGCCAGATCGTCCCGTAGGCCATCGAAGGCCCCATCACCGGATCGTCGAACCAGAAGGTCGAGTCGTCCCAGATCGGCGTCCCCGCGAGCGCCGGCCAGTAGAGGAGGAAGAGGACGACGAAGGCCGCGAGGAACCAGATCGGCTTAGGAAGTCTTCGGAGCATGCAGCAACTCCCGGACGAGCCGGGCGTTCCGCGGGCGATCCGGTCCAAGGTAGAGGTGGTAACAGCGGGACCGGAGGACGAGGGCCCCGGCGCAGCGGGCCCTGAGGACCGCATGGGCGATCAGTTTGACGAGGTCGCGCGCCCGGAAGCCGAGGAAGAGCTCGATGACCTGGGGGAGGCCGACGCCGACCACCATGTGTTCCAACACGGGACCGATCATTTTCCAGCGGGGCACCGGTGTGAGGTTGCCCTCGCCGGCCGCGAGGCGGAACCCCGCCACGAGGAAGGTTTCGTTGTCCTGCGGGTTCCGGTCCAGCCGGTCCCCGAGCTGGGCGAGGCTCGCCGTGAACTTCGGCGGAAAGTGGTGGCGCCGGAACTCGCGCCAGTTGAGCGCGGCGAGGGGACCCGCCGCCGGCGGCGTCGCGAGGCTGATCTTCGACGGAAAGGGATGGATGCGGCCCCGGCGGTCGCACAACGGCATGTCGTCGGAGACGATCCGGACGTCGGGGTCGTCGAGGAGCTGGGTCAGGAGCGTGCTCTTTCCGCCCTTCGAAGGGAGCATCACGACGGCGGTGCGGCCGGCGCGCGAAACCGCGAGGGCGTGGAGCCGGACGAAGCCGCGGCTATCGAGCTCCTGGCCTAGGAGCGAGTGGACCGCGAGGAACGCGATCTCGTAGAGCCGGTCGACGTCGGGCGCGTGGATCTCGACGTGGCGCCGGGCCTCGTCGTGGACGAGCAAAGCTTCACCGAAATAGTCGACATATTTTCGGTCGCCGTCCCGGTAGACGACGGCGGTTTCGAGGAACTTCACCGCGACCAGCGCGGGGAGCGCCGGCACGGGCCCCGGGACGAGGTCGACGGTGACGTCGGCCTGGCCTCGATCGTTGGCGACGAAGAAGTGAAACTCCTCCCGTAGTTTTTCGATCAGGAAGCTTTCACGACATCTTACGAGAATGCTATGATGATGAAAGTTCAGCCAGAGCAAAAGGACCCTCGTGTTTATCTTTAGTGCGATCATTGTAACCCATGGGCGAGGAGAACTACTAATGAAATGTCTCGGCTCCCTCGTCCCGGGGATCGCCGACTGGCAGCTCGTTCTCCTCGGCAACGGCGAGGCCCTCTCGCCGGCGATCCGCGAGAAGGCCCGAGGCCTCACCGAGCACGTCGTGTTCCTCGAGACTGCGGCGCCGCTCGCCCCGGGCGCCGCGCGGAACCTCGCCCTCCGGGAGGCGCAAGGCGAGTGGCTCTTCTTCATCGACGACGACGCCGTCGTTCTCCCCGGATACTGGGAGGTCCTCTTTCCGCTCCTCGCGGAGGAAAAGGTCGACGTCCTTGGAGGCCCGGACGCCCCCGCCGCCGGGATGAACGCCCTGGGGACGGCGCTCGCCCTGGCGCTCGCGTCGCCGTTCTGTACCGGGACCACGTACGCCCGCCACCGGGCCATCGGGATCCAGCTCCGTTCCGCCGACGAGCAGAGGCTCACGAGCTGCAATCTTTGGGTTCGCCGGTCGGCGCTGGCCTCGGCGAGCTTCCCCGAGGACTACCTCCGCGGCGAGGAGACCCTCTTCCTCCAGCGGCTCGCCGCCGCGAAGCGGCGCCTCTTCTACCACCCCCGGCTCCGGGTCGGTCACCACCGTCGCGCGAAGCTCCGCCAGCTCCTGCGGCCCACGTTCTACGCCGGCTTCTACCGCTCCCGGCTCCTCCGGGAAAAACTCCGCCCCGGCGCCGGCGCCTTCTGGCTCCCGGCGGTCTTCGTTCTCCTCCATCTCCTCTTCTTCGTCGACGCTGCGGCCTTCTGGTACCTCGCACGGATGTACGTCGGCCTCATCCTCTTCGTCGCCGTCGGCGTCGGTACGCAGGCGAAGCGGCCCGGGCTGATCCCCCTCATCGCGTTCCTCCATTACTTCGTCGTCTTCATGTACGGCGTCGGCTTCCTCGTCGAGCGCGCGGCGCCGCGCCGGCGCTGACGCGGGGGCCGCCGGCACAAGCGTTTGACGGCCGGAGGCGACCCTTGCCTTCCGCCGCGGATCGGAGCGAGAATAGCTTATCGACCAATCGAAAAGGAGCCGGTTCCGATGAAACTTACGATGATCGCCCTCGCGCTGTCCTTCGGTGTCGCGGCACAGACGGCGCGCTACGACCGCTACGACGGCCTCAAACCCGAGGACCAGCGCTACTACAAGAACGAGGCCGGGCAGGGCCTGAACCAGCTCGAGCGGATCGACAGCACGGTGAAGGAGATCAACAGGCTCCACGGCGAGATCGCCACCCTCCGGGCCGAGCTCCAGACGCTCCGGAAGGACGTCGACGAACTAAAGAAGGCGAAGTGAAGCTGCGGTTCGAAACGCCGGTCGCCAGACCCATCGAGGCGGTCCGCGCCGGCTTCACCCGGGAGCTCTTCGTCCACCTGGCACCGGGGTTCATTCCGTTTCGGCTCGAGCGCTTCGACGGCTGCGCCCCCGGCGATGAGGTACACCTCCTCCTGGGCCCGGGCCCGTTCCGGCAGCGCTGGGTGAGCCTCATCACGGCGGCGGCGACGAATGAACAAGGATGGTCGTTTATCGACGAGGGAAAAGTCCTCCCGTGGCCCCTTAATTACTGGAAACACCATCACCGGGTTGATAAGATTTCCGCGGACGCCTGCCGGATCGT
Organism: Bacteriovoracaceae bacterium; assembly: GCA_044371595.1. Taxonomy (GTDB): domain Bacteria; phylum Bdellovibrionota; class Bacteriovoracia; order Bacteriovoracales; family Bacteriovoracaceae; genus Peredibacter. Next base: position 8,509 of record JBILTI010000009.1, on the reverse strand, counting down.
CGACGACATTCACTACGAGTGCGCGCCGGCGTTCCTCGGGCCGCTGATGAAACCGTTCCTCTGGTTGGTGTTCGCCATGAGGCCCCGGCGCTACCGGGACTACTTTGGAGCCTAACATGAAACGGATCGCTCTCCTGCTTCTCCTCGTCACCACCTCCGCGCTGGCGGACACCATCCTCTTCCTCGGTGATTCGTTGACCGAGGGCTACCAGCTCCCGAAAGATGATTCGTATCCGTCGGTCATCGAGCGGACCCTTAAGAAGACGCACAAGGACGTCAAGGTCATCAACGGCGGAGTGAGCGGCGCCACCTCGGCGTCGGGGCTCAAGCGCCTCGACTGGTATCTTAAAGCGAAACCCGACGTCATGGTGCTCGCCCTCGGCGCGAACGACGGTCTCCGGGGCCTCGACCCTGCGCAGACGGAGAAGAACCTTGCGGCCGTGATCGAAAAGTCCCGGGACCGCGGGATCACCGTGATCCTCGCCGGCATGAAGGTCCCGACGAACATGGGGGAGCCGTATCGGAGCGAGTTCGAGCGCATCTTCCCCCGGCTCGCGAAGAAGTACAACGTTAAGCTCATTCCGTTCCTCCTCGAGGGGGTCGGGGGCCAGCCGGAGTACAACCTCCCGGACGGGATCCACCCGAACCGGAAGGGCTACGAGCGCATCGCCGGCACCGTCCTGAAAGTCCTGGAGACCGAGCTATGAGCGAGGCCACGGTCGTCGTCGAGAGCCTCCGGAAGGGCTACGGCCAGGGCGACGCCCGGGTCGAGGTGCTCCGGGGCGTAAACCTCCAGATCCGGAACGGCGAAACTGTCGCCCTCGTCGGGAAGTCCGGCTCGGGGAAATCGACGCTCCTGTCGCTCCTCGCGGGCCTTGACCAGGCCGACGGCGGAAGCGTCACGATCGCCGGAAAGAGCATCACGGCGATGGGGGAGGCGGAGCTTACACGGTTCCGCGCCGCCAACATGGGGATCGTCTTTCAGCAGTTCCACCTCGTCTCGACGCTCTCGGCGCTCGAGAACGTGCTCCTCCCGCTCGAGCTGCTGCGCCGACTCAACGCCGCGGAGACGGCGCGCTCGCTCCTCGAGGCCGTGGGCCTCGCGTACCGGGCGCATCACCTCCCGTCGCAGCTCTCCGGCGGCGAAAGCCAGCGCGTCGCGATCGCGCGCGCCCTCGCGATCAACCCGTCGATCCTCTTCGCCGACGAGCCGAGCGGAAACCTCGACGAGGAGACCGGCGAGAAGGTGATGGACCTCCTCTTCCGCATGGTCGCTGCGACCGGAACGACCCTCGTCCTCGTGACCCACGACCCGGACCTCGCGAAGCGCTGCGGCCGCGTGGTCCACCTCGAGCACGGGGGCGTGGCTTGATCCTTCGGTTCTTCTTTTTAAAGGAGCTGAAGCGCTATCCGTTCTTCTTCCTCCTGCTCTTCGCAACGCTGCTCCTCGGGACCCTGGGTCTGGTGGGCATCAGCGTCGTCTCGAGCGAGGTTCAGGAGAAGCTCCGGCAGAGCGCGAACGAACTCCTGACCTCCGACGTGGCGGTCTCCGCCCGCCGCGAGCTCTCCCCGGCCGAGCAGACGGCGCTCCGGAAGGTCTTCGCGGCGCACCCGCACCGGCACTACAAGATCATCGACATCTACTCCATGGTCGCCGACGTTCGAACCGGCGCCTCCCGGCTGGTGGAGATCCGCGCGACCGAGGACGGCTTCCCGTACTACGGCCACCTCGAGACCGACGGCGCGCGGTTTACGAGAGGCCGGCTCTTTATCTCGAAGGACCTCCGCGACCTCTGGAACGTGGGCCCCGGAGTGGCGCTCAAGGTCGGCACCGTGGCGCTCGCCGTGGACGGCGTCGTGACCCGGGATTCGTCTCAGGGGCTCCGCGGGTTTTCACTCGCGCCGCGGATCTATTTTCCCCTCCGGAGGCTCGCGGAAACGGGGCTCCTGAGGCCCGGGGCGACGGGGAGCTTCGCCTATCACTATAAACTCGCGGCACCCTCGGCCGAGGCGCTCCGGGAGATCAAAAAGGCCGTCTACGCGGCGATCCCTGACAGCGCGGTCAAGGTCACGTTCCCGCAGGACACCTCGGACCAGACGGCCCGGGTCACGAACACGCTCACGAACTTCATGGCGCTGGCGGCGCTCATCGGCCTGATCCTTTCCCTCGTGGGGGTCTTCTACCTCTACCAGTCGCACCTCCTGGCGCGGCTGAAGGACCTGTGTCTCCTGAACCTCTACGGCCTCTCGAAGCCGAAGCTCGCCGGCGGCATCGTCGCGCAGTTCACCGCGGTGTTCGTCCTCGTGATGGCCGTCGAGCTCTTGCTCATCCCGCCGGTCTACCGGGCCCTGGCGCCGGTCCTCTCCCGGAACCTCGGCCTCGACCTCGGACCTTCGGTGAACCTCCTCGGTGCGGCCCGGGAGATCCCGTTCCTCTTCGCGCTCTCGCTCTTTATCCTCGTGCCGCTGCTCCTGGGGCTCCTCCGGACGCCGATGGGCCTCCAGCTCAAGGCCCAGAAGCTCGCGATGGGGCGCTTCCGCTTCTTCGACTTCCTCCCGTTCGTCCTCGTCCTCTGGCTCTTCTCCGGCTACCTCGCGCGGTCGTTCAAAACGGGGAACATCTTCTTCGGCTCGCTCTGCCTTGTCTTCCTGATCTCCACGGGGATCGTGAAGCTGGGCCAGTGGCCCCTCCGGGTCTTCATCCGGGGCCGGGGCCTTCTCACGCCGACGATCGAAAGCGGCGTGGCCCTCCGGGGCCTCACGCGCTCCGGCCACAAGCTCACGCTGAGCTTCCTCTCGCTCGCGATCGGGGCGACGCTGATCTCGCTCATCCTCCAGCTCGACAAGATGATCCTCACCGAGTTCGCCTTCGACGCGAAGAAGCCCTCGCTCTTCATCTTCGACATCCAGGAGGAGCAGATGGAACCGTTCCAGGCGCTCGCCGCCGCGAACGGCGCGCCGCTTGCGTTCGTCACGCCGATGATCCGCGCCCGCCTCGAGGCCGTGAACGGGAAGAAGTTCGAACGGAAGAAGCGCGACTTCGACTTCCGCTCCCGGGAAGAGGACGAGGACACGCGCCTCCGGAACAACGGCCTTAACCTCACGTTCCGGAGCTACCTCACGGACGCCGAGCGCATCGTAGAGGGCGACCCGTTTCCCCCCGGCGGGGCGCCGGAAGGGAGGCCCTCGTTCGTCTCGATCGAGAAGCGCTGGTCGGAGCGGATGAACGTGAAGCTCGGCGACCGGCTGAGTTTCGACGTCCAGGGCGTTCCCTTCGACGGAGTCGTGCGGAACATAAAAGAGATCAAGTGGACCACCTTCTACCCGAACTTCTTCGTGACGATCGAGCCGGGGCAGATCGACGCCGCACCGAAGACCTTCCTCGCGATCCTCCCGCACGGGCCCCTCGACGTGAAGCTCTCCCTCCAGCGAAAGGCCGTCGAGGCCTTCCCGAACATCTCCTTCATCGACGTCGGCGAACTCGTCGGCAAGCTCTCCGTCCTCTTCCAGCGCTCGCGGCAGGCGATCGAGGTCATCTCCTGGCTCTCCCACGATCAGGTCTACCGGCGCTACTACGATCTCGCGCTGATGAAGAGCCTCGGCTTCTCCTCCCGGCAGCTCCTCCTGAACCTCCTCTACGAGTTCGGCGCGCTCTTCCTCGGGGCGATGTCCCTGGGCCTCTTCCTCGGTTGGCTGATTGCGCAGCTGATCGGTCGAGAAGTTTTCAAGCTCCCGGTGAGCGTGGACTGGAGTCGGGTCTTCTACCCGGCGCTCCTTCTGACCATCCTTTGTTTAGTCACGATTGTGCTTTCGTCTTGGCGCGCCGTCCGAGCAAAACCCCGAGAGCTCTTGTCGGATTCATGACCCTGTTTTTCCTTTCCTAAGGGCACCGCGGTCATTAGAATTCTCCTCATGTTTGACATCGAGTTCAGCCAGCAGGCCCTAATGACGTTCTTCTCGCAGTACGCCTACCAACCGATGTACGTTTATGGTTTTATTACGATCTTCATGACCGCGAGTTCTTTCGGCTTACCCGTTCCAGAGGAGCTGGTCCTCATCACCGCCGGTCTCGTGGCCTACATGGCGCACACACCTGATAAGTTTCCTCCGCCCTACCCGGGGGCTGAAGGCGTGAACGTCGTTACGTTGGCCATCGTCTGTTTTTTCGCAGTCTTCCTGAGCGACCTCATCGTCTACCTGATCGGGAAGTTCTTCGGCGGGCGGATCATCAAGACGAAGTTCTTCCAGAAGCAGGTGGCGGGGAAGGGCTTCGACACGATCAACTCCTGGTTCCAGAAGTACGGGGGCCTCGCCTGCGGAATCTTTCGCTTCACCCCGGGGCTCCGCTTCCCCGGGCACCTGAGCTGCGGCCTCCTCGGGATCCCCCTCTGGAAGTTCGTCGCCGTCGACGGCCTGGCCGCCCTGGTCTCGGTGCCGACGCAGGTCTACTTCGTCGCGACCTACGGGGACGTCATCCTCGACAAGCTCGCGGAGTTCAAGATGTACGTCGGGATCGCGCTCGCGGTTGTGTTCGTGGTCTGGCTCGTGCGGAAGGTCTACCGGAAGAACGTCCGGACCAACACCTAGCTAGAGGAAGATCTCGCAGACCTCTTCGAGCTTGAGGGCCAGCTCCTTCCGGAACTGCGCCAGGTCCGAATACTTGAAGATCACTATCTTCTGCTGGCGCCGGGCCTCGTCCTCGAAGTCCGGGAAGCCCCAGTCGATCGCCGCCACGAGGTGGATCTCTCCCCGATCCGGCGTTAGTTCTTCGACGTTCACCAGGAGTTCGTACTGGACCGCGGGGTTCTGCGCCTTCGGGACCGCCTTCGCGAGTTCGATGATGCCCTTCTTCGCCACGGGGTTGGTGATCTTCAGTGCGTCGACCATCGACGGTTCGAGGGACCGTGCTCCCCAGAGGTGCGGGGCCAGGGGCACCGTCCGGAGGTTCTTGGACGCGGTGGTTTCGAGGTAGCGGTAGTAGAAGTTGTCCATCGTCGTAAAGAGATAGTCGTAGAGCTTCGCTTCGTCGCCGAAGGTCGCCCGGACCTTGTCCTGCCAGTGCTGGATCTGTTTGTCACTCATGTCCGCTCCCCGCTAGAATAGCGCTATATGAAGGTGTTCTCCCCCCGTAGCGATTTTGTCATTGTAGAAGACTACTTCACGCCGAGGCAAGCCGCGGCTTGGTTAAAGCTCCTGACGGACCTCGGGGCCGACGAGGTCCGGGGCTTCCACCACCCGGACCTGAAGCCCAGCCGGTTCCACAAGGCGCCGAAGTACCCGGTGAAGAAGTTCATGTGCCTGGGCCTCTACTGGAACCCGCGGGACTACCGCTACTACGACACGATACCGGGGACCTGCGAGAGGCCGCACCCGATCCCCGCGGAGCTCCGGGACCTCGCGGCGGCGGTACTCCAGGAGCATTTCCCCGTCGCGGACTTCCGCCCGGAGAGCGTCATGGTGAACTTCTACACCGCCGACTCCTCGATGGGCCTCCACGTCGACAAGGACGAGGATGACAAGGCGGCGCCGATCGTGGGGTTAAACTTCGGGTCGACCTGCCGATTTTTCTTCGAAGACGAGGCCGGGGAGCTGCGCGACGTCCGGATCCCGGGAAACAGCGTCTACGTGTTCGGCGGCCGCGCCCGGCTCATGCGCCACGGCCTCGGGTCGATCTACGCCCGGACGCTCGCACCGGGATCCGAGGATTTTCTCGGAAACAAGGAAAGGTTGAATCTGACGATCCGTCAGGTTCTAAAAACCTAGCTGAGTCGAGTAGTTGGCCTGGATCTTCGCGAGGGAGAGTTCGAAGACGTCGACGAGGTCCGCCTGGCCCCGCGCCTCGCAGAGGTCGCGGAAGATGGCCACGAGCTTATCCTTTTCGAAGTTGATCGTCTCGTGGATGGCGCGAATCGCCTCGAGGTACTGCGCCTCGGTCCAGGGGAGGACTTTGGATTCGCCGTTTTTCACCGCGTAGATGGGCCGGTAGAGGTCGGGGTAAAGTTCGATGAGCTTCAGCGTCACGTAGTTAAGCTGACCGTTGATGATGTCCTGGAACGCCGGTCTTCCGCTCTGGTTGAAGCCGTCGACGATGTCGTCGGCCATCTGGAAGATAAGGCCGATCCGCTCGCCGAGGGTCGCCATCGAGGCTACGTCCGCGTGGCCCGCGAGCTTCGCGGGTGTCGTGCAGCAGTAGCGGATCAGGCTTCCGGTTTTCTTTATGCAGATGAGCTCGAGGTCCTCGAAGCGGACGTGGGTCTTGGACTTCAGGTCGTACTGGAGCCATTCGCCGTCGGCCAGGTCCTGGATGCATTTCGTGAGATCGATCAGGAGTTCGCCGTTCCCGGCCCGGGCGAGTTCGCCCATGATCGTCGCGAGGACGTAGTCGCCGGCGAGGATCGCGGTGGTGTTGTCCCGGAGCGCGTTGAGCGTCGGATGGTTCCGGCGCTTGTCCGACTCGTCGATGACGTCGTCGTGGATGAGACTGGCGAGGTGCGTGAGTTCGACCGCCCGGGCGTAGGTCTCGAGCGTCGAGGCGGAGAGATCGAAGACCTTCCCGAGGAGAAACATGAGGCCCGGGCGGAACTTCTTACCGCCGGCGAGGACGAGCTCGTTGATTTCCTTCGACAGCGCGCTGATGGTGGTTTCCGCCATCCCCAGCTTCAACTCGTCGACGTTAGATTTTAACTCCTGGAGTTTTATCACGGTAATATCCTTAGGTTTCGGATACTATTTGAACTTAGAGCGTTAGGCAAGGAAAGAGGTCTAAGTCTTGTACAAATCGAACTTGTTTCAAACCGGCCCGAATCGGGGATAATCAGGAAAATTCACCTTCAGGGGGCGACATGAAATTTCTATTGGCTTTCTTACTTTCCGTTTCCGCGGCGATCGCCGGCGACTTCTATGCGATTAAGGATAAAAGCATCAAGGGCGAAGAATTCAAGATGGGAGACCTGAAGGGAAAGACGGTTCTGGTCGTCAACATCGCGTCACAGTGCGGCTTCACCGGTCAGCTCGACGACCTCGATGCCCTGTATCGGAAGTACAAGGACAAGAACTTCGTCGTCCTCGGCGTTCCGACCAACGACTTCGGCGGGCAGACGCCGGAGGACGACAAGGCGATGCTCGAGTTCTGCCAGAAGAACTACAACGTCTCCTATCCGATCCTCACGAAGCGCACGGTGAAGGGGAAGGAGAAGCGGGAGCTGTATAAGTTCCTGACGGAGGAGTCCGGGAAGGAGTTCCGGGGCGACGTCGGCTGGAACTTCGAAAAGTTTCTCGTCAACAAAGAAGGAAAGGTCATCGGCCGTTATAGTTCGCTGACGAAGCCGGACGACGAGGACCTGGTGAAGAAGATTGAAGCCGCGCTCAAGTAGGACCGTCGTCGTCGGGGCCGGCGGCGGCGGGGTCGCCGCGGCCCTCCTGCGCGCCGTGAAGGGAGAAGCGGTGACCCTCCTCGAGGCGCACTCGGCCATCGGCGGCTGCGCTTCGTGGTTCCGCCGGGGCCCGTTCACCTTCGACGCGGGGGCCACCACGGTTTCCGGCGTCGGCGTGGGGGAGCCCCTGGGCCAGTTCTTCGAGCTCCTGGGGCGCGCGCCGACGCTCTACCCGTCCGACCCGGGGATCGTATTCCACCTTTCGAGCGGAAAGGTTCTCCGCTACCACCGGGACTTCGAGGCGTGGCTCGGCGAGCTCGCGGCGAACTTTCCGGGCCTCCCGCACCGGCGCTTCTGGGAGCTCACCCGCGCGCTCAATCGGAAGGCGTGGGAGCTCCTGCGCGACGTGCGCACGTTTCCCTTCACCCGGCCCGCCGACCTCACCGACGTCCTTCGTCACCCGCGACACGTGGCCCTCGTGCCCTATCTCCTGCTCTCGACTGAGGCGGCGCTAAAGGCCCACGGCCTTGACCATCCCGACTACCTCGAACTCGTGAACGGCATCCTCCTCATCTCGGCCCAGGCGACGTCTGAGCACATCCCGTTGATCGTCGGCGCCATGGCGCTGTCGTACCCCGCGGAGACCTATGCTCCGGTGGGGGGTATGAAGGGGTTCATGGACTTCTTCGAAGGGGAGCTCCGCCGCCGCGGCGTCGACCTCAGGAAACGGACGCGGGTCGAGTCGTTCGGGGCCGGCGTCGTGACCCTCGCCGGGGGAGAGACGCTCGCGGCGGACAAGATCATCGTTAACCTTCCCGTCTGGAACATGGCCCGGATGGCCACCGGCCGGCTACGCGAGGAACTCCGCCTCGACGCCGAGGCGCATCCCGGTGCCTGGAGCGCCTTCGCCATGTACTTCGGGGTCGCGGGCGCGGTCCCGGAACTTTATCATCAGGTGCACCTGAACCATCCGCTCGTGAAGAACTACTTCGTTTCGTTCTCGATCCCGGGCGATCCGGGCCGGGCCCCGGCGGGCCATCAGACGGTTTCGATCTCTACCCACGTCTACGCCGCTGAGGTCATCGACAAGGACGAATACTCGCGGGTCATCCTCGAAGACTTCCGGAAGCGCTTCG